>CAUJFJ010000182.1 GCA_963169675.1 Bacteroidota bacterium | reverse complement strand
GATCTGTTCGGAAACCGGATGAATATACAGATGTAAACAACATTCCTTGATTACTCAGCTTTGAAAAGTTTGGCGTTACTCCCGCAATTCCCCCCAGAGGCTCAATGATGTCTGCAGTCCAGCTTTCCAGTAAGATTAATACAACATTGGGCTTACTAACCTGATTGAAAATTTTATCAGGCGCAGTATTCTGTGAATAGATTCCTGCTATAATTTGCCTGGATTCTTCATCTGAAAACCATTGATAAGGGTTCTTATTCGTTGTGCCGGCTTGCTTGAGATTGTGCCCCAAATACCATAAATTGTTGGTAGCAGCTTCGTTCAACATTTTATTGGAAGAAAAAACAGCTGCTGATTCATTCACCGGAATTAATTGCAAACCTCCTCTGATACCAATAACTAATAATGGAAGTGCAAAGCCTATTGCTGCCAGTCTCTGTAATCTTGTTCCGTTTATTTCCGCTATGGCGGGATGTAAATAGGTTGAGTACGCTTTAACCAAAATATAGAACAGGAATATAAGAATTACTATTCCTGTTGCCAGTTGGAAGTTGGTAACGGAAGCCAGCATTTCTGCAGGTTGAAGTGCATATGCCAGGCCGCGACTGTTGAGTAGTGTTCCCCAGTATTTGTAGATTATAATATTTCCAATACTAAGGATCATGGTGATAAAAAGTATGATCAGATAATAACTTTTTAATATTTTGAAAATCACCCTATCTCCACCCCAAATTAAACCAATAGAAAATAAGAATGGAATAATTGCAAAGTAAGATGCAGTTGAGATGTCGAGTTGAATTCCTGCAATCAGGGCGACTAAAATTTCGGTTACTGGAGTATCGCTTAATAATTGACTTTGTGAAAGTAAAAAAAGCACTCTGAATCCGATAAATATCAAAAGCCAGAACACATAATGTTTAAGAAAAAAAAATAGCGTTTGCTTCATGTGATTATTGCCGAATTAGTTTTCCGCTACCTGTTATTTGTTGATCTATTTTGTAAGGGGATCCTGAATAGTAAACATCACCTACATACTCGATGTTTACGCCAACTTCTTTGGTAACAGAAACAAAACAATCGCCTGTGCTTTTGGTAGTTACATAACAGTAATCGTTGATCAGATTTTTGGTATCGCAATAACCATTGCCAGCTGAATAAATATAACCTACATCAGATCTTCCCACTGCAACAATATCTGCCGGCCCGGTATGAAGTTTGAATCGCGTTTCATTGCAGTCGAGCAGGAGGGAAAGTGTGCCCGTTCCATTCCAGTTATCAACCTGGAATTCCGGAGTGATCAATGTATCGGCGAAAGAAAGATTTCCTGAACCGTTATTAGTTAATTGATTTAAATCTCTTACTGTTACTTCAACTGTAAAGCTGTTTTCGAAATCGCGTAACCAATTGCATTTATTAATATTTCTGATTTCAAGACGATTGTTTTTTACTTCAGTTATTATTCCATCTATGAGGTTTTTACCACATGTTACTTTGATGCTGTAGAATGTATCCGGAACTATTACCACATCAACATTGTTATTCATTTCAATGGAAGAAAACGAAGAAACAGATCGAACTTCAGTGATTTCGTCTCCGGTTTTTTTCAGACAGTTGCAAAGCTGATCTTTGCCACAAGAGGCTAAGAACATAGTTGTAAGTATTACAAGGTAGATACGGATGTTCATTTTTTCGCTGTTCGGTTTATTCGGTATCCAATTCCCCACTCAATAAAATCTGCTTTGGCCCAATGTGATTTTAAATTCATACATACAAATATGTTGCTTCCTGCCTGATATCTGATTCCAAAGCGGTGATAGAAAGTTCCATCGCCTGTAACTCTGTTAAAAAGATATCCTCCCATATTCAAAAGGATGGTAATATCGGCAATTGCCAGTTCGCAACCTGCATGTATACCACTCTTGAAGTAATCCAGATCATCGCTTGCTTCACCACCTTTTTGTTCCTGCTTTTTAACAGCAGAGCCATCATAAAACAGATCAATACCATATCCCAATCCTATTTTCGATGATGTTTGATGAAATCTGCTTCCCGATAAAGTGAAAGCGGCATATTTGTTTCCTTCAGCAGGATATGTTTCTTTGAAGGATGCAGCGGCAAAGGTGGTGATTCGGCTTGATCTGGTAAATTCGGGTGTAGGAGCAGTTGAGGCAATTGCTGTTTTTGCAAATCGGTAACGAACACCCGCTGTAATGCTGGCGAAATTAATTCCTAAGTTTGGTGTTGAGGCACTTCCATTTGAAAAGTGTGTAACATTCAATCCTCCGGAAGCAGTTATTTTCTCGCCGATATTAAGGCTGTAATTGGGTTGAAATTGTAATGCGCAATTTAAATGGGAGCCGATAACAATGTTTTTGTAGTTGTCTTCAGCATCGAATATTTTTTCAACATAACCAATACCCCAGCCAAATTTAATGGCAAACTGATGTTTGTTGTTTTTGACTAGCGGGAAGTTGATGTATGGAACCACTGCATAGGAATTGCCCAGTTGTTCATTGTTTCCGCTGTTCCAACCTGAAAGAGATATGCCAATTTCCGGATTGTTGTATTGGGTTTGCCAGGTTTTGCTGCCGGATGTTGATTTTAAAATGCTGAATTCCAGTCCATTGAGATGATTTTTTTGAAGCGAGACCACCATTGGGCGATGTGCAATTAAAAAACCACGATGATAATTGCCTGCAACCGACCAACTTCCGCTTGTGTTTTCCTGTGCCTGAACGGAAAGTAATCCGATTGCCAAACTTAAAAAGACTATGGTTGCACTTAGTTTTTGCATCCCACAAATATAAGAAGCATTTAGAAGACAATTTTTAAAGTTGTCTGTTTTTACCTTCCATGGAATCAGTACTTTTGTCTAAAACTAATTATATGGACGCCAGACTAATTGCTTTTGAAAGGTTGCTCAATATCATGGATGACCTGCGGGCAAAATGTCCGTGGGACAAGGTGCAGACGATGGAAACTTTGCGTCATCTGACCATTGAGGAGGTTTATGAATTGGGTGATGCAATTCTTGCAGGGGATAAGGAAGAAGTTCGGAAAGAGTTAGGTGATATTTTATTGCACATTGTTTTTTATGCAAAAATTGGCTCTGAGACAAATGATTTTGATATTACAAGTGTTATTAACCAGGTTTGTGATAAATTGATTCACCGTCACCCACATATTTATAGCGATGTGCAGGTCGAAAATGCTGCTGATGTCTCCCGCAATTGGGAACAACTGAAACTTAAAGAAGGTAAGAAGTCGGTTCTCGAAGGAGTTCCTGTTTCATTGCCTTCACTGGTGAAAGCAATGCGGATACAGGAAAAGGCCCGATCAGCCGGTTTTGATTGGGAAGAAAAAACACAGGTGCTCGATAAAGTTGAAGAGGAGTTGAGTGAATTGCGGGTTGAACTGGCCTCCGGAAATTCATCGAAGATTGAAGGTGAGTTTGGTGATCTTCTTTTTTCTCTGGTAAATTTATCAAGATTTATAGATGTAAATCCCGATGAAGCACTGGAGCGCACTAACCGAAAATTTATTGCCAGATTCAAATATCTCGAAGATGCTGTTACTGCTCAAGGAAAGAAGTTAACGGATATGTCACTTAGTGAAATGGATGCATTTTGGAATGAAGCCAAAGCAAAAGGACTTTGATTATTCTGCGAGAATGATTCTGCTGAAATCAATTTTTGTTTGGTTGATATTACTGGTATCTCCATTTTGCACTTATGCTCAATCTGATTCTCCTGAACCCAAATTTTTAAGATCAGTTTTGAATGATGGAAAGCAATTGGTTCTTGAACCATTTCAGTGGGATAAAAAGGATATTGCTAATTTAACTCTTGCAACCGGAGCAACAGCATTTGTGATGCTTTACGATGAACAGCTTCATCGTTTTGTGGTTCGAAATGGAAACAAAGGGCTGGAAAAATTTGGCGATTTGGTGATAGATCCTTTTGGTAATGGGTTATATGCTTTACCAATTCTTGGCGGAATATATATATCAGCATTGTCAACAGGGAATAAGTATGACAAAAACATGATGATGCTTTCTTTGGAAGGCTTCATTTTCAGTGCCGGTCTCGCAACCGGAACTAAAGTTTTATCAGGTAGAGAACGTCCTGCTTTTTCCAATCCGGGAAATGCTTATCAGTTCAATGGCCCATTCAACGATTTTCCAGCTGATGGTTCTTTTATATCAAGACATACTTCTGTAGCTTTCACCCTGGCAACTATTTTGAGCAGAGGATATGGAAAGGAAAAAAAATGGGTTCCAATTGTTGCTTATTCTCTGGCATCCATGGTCGCATTGTCGCGATCTTATCAGCAGGAGCATTGGGCTTCTGATGTACTTGGTGGTGCTATTTTAGGCTATGTTACCGGAAGGTTTGTTTTTGATTTAAATTACAATAGTATTCGAGAGTCAAAAGTTAAGGCTTTGCAGTAAACTTTTTAATTTATAATTTGTTTGCCGATTAACCATAAAATTAAAACTATATGTCAGTACTAAAAGGCCAGCAGGCACCCGACTTTACCCTTTACAACACATTAAAACAACCCGTTCAACTTTCGTCACTACGAGGTTCGAAAGTTGTATTGTTGTTTTTCCCGGCAGCATTTACCGGAACTTGTACAAAAGAACTATGCAGTGTTCGTGATGATCTATCCTGGTATAATAATGTGAATGCAAAAGTATTTGGCATTTCTACCGATGCCGTTTTTTCATTGATTCGATACAAAGAAGAACAGAATCTTAATTTTGAATTACTGTCTGATTTTAATAAGACAGTTTGCGGAACTTATGGCTCTCAGTATGAAACTTTCATTCTTGATATGAAAGGTGTTGCAAAACGCTCGGCTTTTGTAATTGATGAAAACGGAGTTGTGGTTTACGCCGAAGTTTTGGAATCCGCAGGCGATATCCCTGACTTCGAAAAAATTAAAGCAGCACTTAATTGAGCTCCTGCCGCTATTGAAGCAGTGCCAGTAAAGCACCCAAAATAATTACAACCATCTTGTATAAATTGAACCGGTGGTCACTTCCCGATTCAAACAGGATGGTTGTGCTTATATGTAGAAAAATTCCGATCACAACGGCCATTATTTGATTGTAATAGGTGCTGATATTCATCAGTTCTGTATGCCCAAGAATTTCACTTGCTAGCGCTCCCATTGGTGCCATTGCAGCAAAGATTGCAAGATTAATAATCGTATATGTTCTGCTGATTCCGGAAGCTGACAACATACTAACTAGTGCAAATGCAACCGGTAGGTGATGGAGTAATATACCTGTGAGCAATGAGTGGTTGTGATCGTGCTCATCAAATTTACCTGCCAGGGGCATACCTTCTAAAAAGGAATGTATACACAGTCCTGCCATCATTGCCAGTGGGAATGAATGGTTATGATGCTGATGAACATGTATGTGCCCATGTTCTATTCCTTGAGAGAAATATTCAAGAATTAATTGAATAAAGAAACCTAACAGGATAAAATATCCTATATTTTCAGATTCCGATTTAAATACACCCGGAAGTAAATGGACCATGCTAAGTGCAAAAAGAAATGATCCTGTAAATGCCAGTGCAAGCTTCAGATATAATGGGTTGCTTTTCTTAAAAACAAAAAATAACATTCCTGCAATAAAAACAGAAGCAAACAAAAGCAGCATTTCAAGAATTCCCATGATGTTATTTCTTTTTTGCTATTACAATTAATCGTGGTGATTTTTCACTGTCAAATGCATTCAAGTGGTAATCGCCGAATATATGTTCTATTGTCATGTCATTCGGAAGAATGTACTTTTCGAAATCTTTTAATGTCAGCGCCTGCACCTTTTCCGTAAAATCATATATTCGTGAAGCATCAGAGAAATGAATATTCTTATAAAAATATCCATCTTTAATTTTTCTGGCAATATTAAATTGGATGCCTGCAATCTCAACCATTTCTGATGCAATGAGATGTTTGGAGACATAGTTAGGATTAAGAAAATCTATAACCAGTACACCACCTTTTCTCAATGCCATACAAGCATTTTTCATAGCAGCATGGTTTTCCGATTCTTTGTCGAAATATCCGAATGAAGTGAATAAATTGAAAACATAATTGAATGCATTTACCCGGAAGAGTTTTCGCATGTCATGAACAAAAAAGCTTAGATCTTTATTTTCAAATTGTTTACAGTATTCGATGCTTTGTTCTGATAAGTCGATGCCGGTAACTGAATAACCCTTTTCATTCAGATATACCGAATGTCTTCCTTTCCCGCATGCCAGATCAAGCATGCTTGCATGTGCTTCAGGTTGCAGAAAATTTAAAAGTGAATCCAGAAAGTATTCAGCTTCGGCTTCATCTCTGTGCTGATATAAAATATGGTAATAGGGGGAATCAAACCAGGATTCGAACCAGGACATAGTAGATTATTGAAGTGCGAAGTTAATAACAGTGAACCGATTCGCCAACCTGCAAGGGCTATTCTTTTGTGAATCAATGGATGACAGGTGATTACCAGCTTTTCATACGGAAACCGACCCGACTGTAAAATAAGATAAAAAGATAACAGGGCACCAAAATCCAATAGGCATTTTGAATGCCAATGCTTTCCAGATCAGCCAGATAACCATAGCCCAGTGGCAATAATGCACCACCGGCAATAGCCATTATCAATAAAGCAGCTCCCGTTCGTGTAAATTTACCCAATCCGTTTATTGCCAGAGGCCAGATAGCAGGCCACATCAATGCATTCGCCAGACCAAGCAATGCTATGAATAATACAGCTGTATAACCGGTCGTTTGGATTTCAAGCACGCTGAAAATAATTCCAATGATGGCAGATCCTGCCAATGCGGCATTTTGAGATATGTATTTTGGGATCGCTACAATTCCAATAATATAACCAATTACCATAGCCACCAATGTATATGAAGTGAAGTACTTGGCATCAGCAATGGCAATACCCTGTGATATTCCAAAGTTTCCAATAGTGTCTCCTGCAATTACTTCTGCTCCTACATATAAAAACAAAGCAATTACTCCTAAAACCAGATTTGGGAAGGAGAGCACAGTTTTGTGTTGTGTAAGATTGTCTGCAGCTTCATCCGTTTCATTTTCCGGATCTATCTCCGGAAGCGGAGAAAAATAAATCATCATGGATAGTCCGCCCAAAACCACAGCCATTAAAGAGTATGGAAGTATAACACGACGTGCCAGTCCGTTGAGTAATTCATTTTTTACCTCCGGTGCCATATCAGCCAATGAAGCAACCAATTGATCAGCATCGGACAATATCACAGCACCAAGTGCTATGGGCGCAATTACGCCTGCGATTTTGTTGCAAATTCCCATGATACTGATCCGCTTCGCAGCACTTTCTATAGGCCCTACGATGGTGACATAAGGATTAACCGCCGTTTGCAAAACAGAAAGTCCGGTTCCTATTATAAACAACCCCAGAAGAAACAACGCATAAGTTCGTGTAAGTGCTGCCGGAATAAAAATTAATGCACCTATGGCCATCACAATTAGCCCCAACATCATCCCTTTTCTGAACCCCGTCTTTTTTAATACATAAGAGGAAGGCAGTGCCATTACGAAATAGGAAATGTAAAAGGCAAAAGCAACCAGCAGCGATTCGAAGTTGTTGAGTTCGCAGGCAATTTTAAGATAGGGGATAAGTGTACCGTTTAACCAGGTTACAAATCCAAAAATGAAGAAAAGAGCTCCCAGAATAAAGATAGGAGGAATGCCGGAATAGGATTTGTTCATAGACTACGTTTTAAATTGGATGATTGATGCTATCAGGTTAATTATTGGTAACCAGGTGATTTTAGCCGTTTTACCGTTATTTTGAGTTCGATTCCGGCATTTAGTGGAAGCAAAGATGTTTAAATTCTCTATTTTTACCAAACTGTTGATTGCCATTCCTATGTCGCACGAAGAGAAAAGAAAAATTCCCGGTAGAAAGATAAGTTTTAAAAAGCATAAGAAAGCTCCCCCCGGCTCAGCACCGGGAACGATTTCAATTGCCCCTGATGCGGTTAAGCCGGTCATTAAAATTTATTCTTATGATGCGGATATTCTTGAACAGCAGGAAGCATCAAGCTCTGGTGAACTGATGCAATTACTCAAATCAAAGCCCGCATTGAGTCACTGGATTGAAATTAAAGGTTTCGGTGACAAACAGCTTTTTGAGGAATTGACCACCCATTTCAATATTCATAGATTGGAAATGGAGGATGTTTTGAGCGGTTACCAAAGGCCTAAAGTGGAAGAGTCTCAGGACCACCTTTTTATTGTGTCGAGACCTATCTGCTATAACAGCGATTTTGAAATACAGGATGATCAGTTGTCAATTTTTATATTTGAGAATTTCACTATCTCCATCCAGGAAAAGCAAACAGATTATTTCTTACCCGTTAAAGAACGTCTTCAACAAAACAGGGGATTAATTCGCAAAAGCGGTGCACCCTATTTAGGATACGCACTGATGGATGCAGTTGTCGATAATTATTTCCCTTTTCTTGAACAACTGGGTAATTTTCTGGATGAACTGGAAGATAAATTATTGACCGCTCCCGATGTTTACTCATTGCAAAATATACAGGCCTCTAAACGTAAACTGATTTTGTTTAGAAGGGTTGCCTGGTCGGAAAGAGAAAAGCTAAATGAGATTTTAAGAAATCCTTCCCGGTTATTTTCCGATATCGCACGCCGCTATTTACGTGATACCTATGATCATACCATTCAGGTAATGGATATCATTGAGTCGTACCGGGAGATCACGGCAAGTTTAATGGATATTTATTTATCAAGCGTAAGTAATCGTTTGAACAAAGTGATGAAAGTACTTACTATTATTTCTACTATTTTCATTCCTTTGACTTTTATAGTTGGTTTGTATGGGATGAATTTTTCGCCAACAGATCCTGAAACAGGAGCAAAGTTACCCCTTAATATGCCGGAGCTTTATTCGCCTTATGGATATGCATTTGTATTGCTTGCCATGCTCATTATAGTTTTGCTTCAGGTTTATTATTTTTATAAAAAGGGTTGGCTTGATTTTCGCGAACGCTATTAATTGAAGTGAACCAATGCTGAATAGTAATGCTATCCTTTATGTAGATGTTGTTTTGCCATTGGCATTCGGGAAGCTATTTACTTATAGAGTCCCTGAAGAATCGCGTCACCAAATAATACCCGGAATTCGTGTAATTGTCCCTTTTGGAAAGTCTAAGATGTACACAGCATTAGTTTATGCTGTTCATCACAATAAACCAGAATTTTATCAGGCAAAAGAAGTTTTGGAAATTCTTGATGTGAAGCCGGTAGTAACGGAAACACAGTTTAAGTTATGGGACTGGATGGCATCATATTATTTATGCACTCTTGGTGAAATTATGACAGCAGCATTGCCTTCGGTGATGAAGTTGCAGAGTGAAAATGGTGTTGCGCTGAACCCTGATTTTGTTGCTGAGAATGTTTTGTTAACGGGCGATGAACAGCTACTAATTGATGCTTTAGCTGACAAGAAATCGATTACTGTTGCCGAAGCAGGAAAAATTACCGGAAATAAAAAAGGCTTACGTCTGATTCGCAATATGATCGAGCGTAAGATTTTAATTCCCACCGAAGAAATAGGTGCCGATTTTCAGAAGAAGCAGATCGCTTATGTGAAATTTACTTCACAAGCCGAAGATGAAGATTTTTTACAAACTGTTTTTCAGACCTTAGAGAAAAAAGCACCAAAGCAACTCGATCTTTTGATGGGATTCATGCGGATTAAGATGGATAAGGGAACTGAATTTATAGCAAAATCGTTGTTGCTTAAAAATACAGATTCTAACTCTCGTGTATTACAACAATTGATAGATAAGTCCGTTTTTGAAGTCTTTGAAGGTGATGAAAGTCTTGCCTATACGAAGAAAGATCCTGCTTCAATCAATCTGGCATTAAGCGATGTGCAGCAACAAGCTTTTGAGGCTATAGAGACCTCATTTGCTGATAAGAAAGTGGCATTATTACATGGTGTTACTTCGTCCGGCAAGACTGAAGTTTACATCAAGTTGATGAATGAGCAGATTGCTTTGGGTAAGCAGGTTTTATATCTCTTGCCTGAAATTGCACTTACCACACAAATTATATCACGACTGAAAAGTCATTTTGGTGAAAGATTGCTGGTGTATCACTCAAGATTTTCGAGCCGTGAAAGAGCTGAAGTATACACTCAGGTATTGAATGATGGTGAAGCAGGACATTTTCATTTCCCTATTATTATTGGTGCACGGTCAGCAATATTTCTGCCACTTACGAATCCCGGACTCATCATTGTTGATGAAGAACACGATAGCAGCTACAAGCAATTTGATCCTTCTCCACGCTATAATGCACGAGACTCAGCAATTGTTTGTGGCAGTATTTTGAATGCGTCAGTTTTGCTCGGATCGGCAACGCCATCTTTAGAAAGCTACTATAATGCATCCGTTGGTAAGTATAATTTGATCCGGATGGGGGAGCGGTATGGTGGAATCAGAATGCCTGAGATTGCTATCAAAGATATTAAGGAAGCTCACCGCAAAAGGGAAATGAAATCACACTTTTCACAGACCTTGCTCGATGGTATAAAATTAGCACTCGACAATAAAGAACAGGTTATACTTTTTCAAAACAGAAGAGGATTTGCTCCTGTACTTGAATGTAAAAATTGTGGCTGGATTCCGCAATGTGTAAATTGCGATGTTTCACTGACCTATCATAAGAAACTGAACCAGTTAAGATGTCATTACTGTGGATATTCAACTCATCCACCCGGCAAATGCATGGCTTGTGGAGATCCAGATATCCGAATGAAAGGACTAGGTACCGAAAGGATTGAAGATGAAATCAGCATCTTTTTTCCTGATCACCGGATTGCACGTTTTGATCTGGATTCTACCTCTTCAAAATCATCTTTTCAGCGGATTCTTTCAGGCTTTGAAAATGGTGAGATAGATATCCTGGTTGGAACTCAAATGGTCACCAAAGGTCTCGATTTCGAGAATGTAAGTCTGGTAGGTGTATTAAATGCCGATAACCTGATTAACTTCCCCGATTTCAGAGCTGCTGAACGTAGTTATCAGTTGCTGGCACAAGTATCTGGTCGCGCAGGAAGAAGATCTAAAAGAGGCAAGGTCCTTATTCAGACCTATCAGGTAGGACATCCAATTTTGCAGTTTCTAATCAATAATGATTATCGTGGATTTTATAATTATGAACTTGCCGAACGGGAAAAGTTTAATTACCCGCCTTTCTGCCGCTTAATTTCTTTGCGACTAAAACTTCGCGATGAGAAGCAATTGGATGAACTTGCAAAGGAGTTTACCAAAGTGTTGAAATCGGTTTTTGGTAAACGCGTTTTAGGCCCTGTTGCCCCCAATGTTTCGAGAATCAGAAATCTGTATATCAGAAATGTGCTGATAAAAGTTGAGAAAGGTCTTTCTGATCACAAAGTAAAGCAAATGATCACCAGTGTAACTGACAGATTTTTATCACACCCTGAGAATCGTTCGTTGATTATTCACATTGATGTGGATCCGGCCTGAGAAATTATTCTAC
>CAUJFJ010000181.1 GCA_963169675.1 Bacteroidota bacterium | reverse complement strand
CTGCCCGAGCCAAGGAACTGGCAGAAGCATCTCGTCTGAAAAAAGAGGAAGAAGCCAAAGCAAAAGCTACAGAACTTGAGCAAGCACGCTTTGCTGCCATTGAAAAGGCACGACGTGATTCTATCATGCAACGCGAAGTTGCCGAAGAGCAAGCCCGTTTAAAGGCACTTGCCAAGGCCCGTGAAGATTCTCTTGCGCAGGCCAGAGAAGCAGAAAGACAACAGTTACTGGCGGAAGCAAAAGCGAAAAAAGAGGCCGATGAATTAGCCCGTGCAGCAGCAGCTGAGAAAGCAAGACTTGAAGCACAGGAACAGGCTCGTTTGCAGGCTGAGGCTAAAGAAAAAGCACGACTGGAAGCAGAGGAAAAAGCTAAAGCTGATGCCGAAGCACGAGAGAAAGCGAAATTGGAAGCCGAAGCTAAAGCTAAAGCCGATGCTGAAGAGAAAGCCAGATTGGCTGCTGAAGAAAAAGCAAGATTAGCAGCAGAAGCACAGGCAAAGAAAGAAGCAGATGAAAAAGCAAGAATAGAAGCTGAAGCTAAAGCCAAGGCTGATGCAGAAGAAAAAGCCAGACTGGCAGCAGAGGAAAAAGCTCGCCTGGAGGCAGAAGCTAAAGCTCGTATAGAAGCAGAAGCTAAAGAAAAAGCGCGTTTGGAAGCGGAAGCAAAGGCTAAAGCTGAGGCTGATGCTAAAGCCAAAGCAGAAGCAGAAGAGAAAGCAAAACTAGAGGCAGAAGCAAAAGCAAAAGCTGAAGCCGCTGAAAAAGCACGTTTAGAATCAGAAGCTAAAGCCCGTGCTGAAGCAGATGCCAAAGAAAAGGCACGATTAGAAGCCGAGGCTAAAGCTAAGGCAGAAGCAGAAGCCAAAGCACGTGCTGAGGCAGAAGAAAAAGCAAGAGTGGAGGCTGAGGCAAAAGCTAAAGCAGAAGCAGCCGAAAAAGCACGTTTGGAAGCGGAAGCAAAAGCAAAGGCTGAAGCAGATGAAAAGGCACGTATAGCAGCAGAAGCTCAGGCCAAAAAAGAAGCAGAAGCACAAGCAAAAGCTGAAGCGGAAGCAAAGGCAAAAGCAGAAGCTGAGGAGAAGGCCCGAATCCTGGCTGAAGAAAAGGCCAAGAAAGAGGCTGCTGAAAAAGCACGTCTTGAAGCAGAAGCACAAGCCCGTGCCGCCGAAGCTGAAAAAGCCAGATTGGCAGCAGAAGAAAAATTGCGTCTTGCAGCTGAAGAAAAGGCCCGCATTTTAGCAGAAGCACAGGCAAAAGCAACTGCCGACAGCATTAAGAAGGCTGACGAAGCTGCCCGTTTGGCTGAAATAGAACGCTCCAAACAACAAGCTTTGCGCGATGCGGAAGAAAAACGTAAACGTGATATTGAAGCATTGAAAGAATCCTATGCAAAAGCCGCACAGGCCGAGAAAGATTCTGCCGCAAGCAAAGAAACTCGTAACACCGCTGCTTTACCGACTATCGATAAAGATTATCCTGAAGGAATCTCCGAAGAAACCCTTCCTGAGTCTAACAGAACCATCTATCGTACCGTTATCAGAAAGGCAACCACTCAGGAGGTCTTCAGTAAGGTGGTTTACAACTGGGGTGGAATCTTTTACTTTAAGAATAATACCAGTCTCACAGAATCCAATTACTCGATTGAACTTAAACGCATGAAAGATCTGTTGAATCAGAAGTAAACTGAGGTTCTTCCCGGTTCATGCTAGCTTTCATAATCCCATATAATTCATAAGCCATGAACATTTCCCTGAAACAAAGTCTGGTTTGTTTAACCGGTCTAATTGCGCCATTCATCAGTTTTGCTGAAACTATTTATGTGAGCAAAACAGAAATAAATCAGGTAACTGTTTTTACCAATGGGGCTACTATTCAACGATCAGCCACCGTATCAATCCCTGCCGGATATTCAGAACTGAAGTTTGAAAATTTGCCGGCATCGATTGATTTGGCCAGCATCTCGGTTACTGCAACCGGTGATTTCATCATCCTTAATGTTGCACATCAACTCGATTACCTTGGTCCCGATCGTAAAACCGGAGAAATGATTGCACTGGAAGATTCCCTGGAAAAACTACAAGCCATTTTTGATGGCAACATGAACAATATTGCTGCTTTACAGGAGGAACAAAATGTATTGCTTGCCAATAAAAATGTGGGAGGCACAAATACCGGTGTGAAGCTTGAGGATCTTAAGAGCATTTCTACCTATGTGAGCAACCGAATTCTTGAAATCAGGAATAAGATTGGTTCCATCAATGTGAAAAACACCGGATTGAAAAAGCAAATAGACCGAATCAATCAGCAACTTGCTCAATTGAATGCGACCCGTAATGAACCCTTTTCAACTATTCGGGTCTCCGTTTCAGCAAATACCAAAACCTCGGGAAATTTTAAGATCAGCTATTTCGTTGGAAATGTTTCGTGGACGCCACAATACGACATACGTGTTAAATCAGCTGATAGTCCGGTTGAACTACTTTACAAGGCAATGGTAACTCAAAATACCGGTGAAGACTGGAACCAGGTGAAAGTGCGTTTAAGTACCGGTAACCCGGCTGCAGGTAGCGACAAACCAAATTTAAATCCATGGTATTTGAATTTTCAGCCTCAGGTAATGATTAAGTCAGAACAAAGAAAAAACGAAGACCGAAAAGACAAGGAATCCATGCTTGCTATGCCATCCGCTGCTGTAGAATTTCAGTTTGATGCAGGAAGCACTTACCAATGGGTAACAGCATCTGAAAGTCAGTTGAGTACTGAGTACGATATCGCTTTACCTTACACTATTACTTCAAGTAACAACCCTATAGCAATTGAAATAAAGAAAGATATACTTCCTGCAAAGTATTCTTATTTTACAGTTCCTAAGATTGAAAGAGAAGCCTTCTTGGTTGCCTCTATCACTGGTTGGCAGGATTTTGACTTCAGACAAGGACCGGCAAATATTTACTTTGAAAACACTTTCGTAGGAGGCACTTCAATTGATCCTAACACCCTGAATGATACTCTTGTGATTTCTTTAGGAAGAGACCAGAGAATCATTGTGAAGCGTGATAAGTTAAAAGAGAGCTCAGGAAATCAATTGATCGGAAGTAACAGAACCAGAAATTATACCTACGAGACTTCCCTGAAAAATAATCGGAAGGAATCGGTGACCATATTAGTGGAAGAGCAAATTCCGGTTTCTCAAGACAAGGAAATAGAAGTGAAGGCAATTGATTACTCAGGAGGCGAACTGAATGTAGAAACAGGGAAAATTACCTGGAAACTGGATCTGGCTCCCGGACAGCAAGTCAAAAAGAAATTGAGTTTTTCCGTCAAACATCCCAAGGACAGGCCTGTGATGGGACTCTGATTAAAGTTGTAAAATAATTGGATCTATAAAACACCTGCCTTTGGTGATTTCCTTTTCAGTCCCTGATTCATCTTTAACCAATGCCTTCACCGATTTGTCACCGGGATAATTTTTAATGATAATGGAATATCCGTCCGTTGAAAGAACGCCATCCACAGGTGTTTCATCGATTGTGTAATTCAATTTCAACAACTCAGTTGCTTTAAAATCGAGGAATAACTGATGATAGGTATTGCCATCAGCATCTTTAAAGATGTCGGGTTGATTTTGTTGCTGAGCAATGGCACTTCCGCCAAAAAGGCAAAAAAATAAAATTACAAATGTGCTCCTTTTTAATGCCATTGCTTATAATTGCATTTTACTGTTAAGACAATCTAAAAGTAATACAAAACTGATAAAAACGCAAATTATGGCACATGAAATAGATTACCGTATCCTTGGAGATGACATTCAGGTTGTTGAAGTTGAGATGGACCCGGGTGAAGGAGTAAGAGCAGAAGTTGGTTCCATGCTTTTTATGGAAGAAGGTATTGTGATGGAAACATCGACCGGAGGTGGAATTTTCAGCGGATTAAAAAGGATGATCACCGGTGAAAGCTTCTTCATTACCTCATTTTCGAATGGTGGAACCGGCAAAAGAAAGGCTGCCTTTGCGGCTCCTTATCCGGGGAAAATTATTGACATCAATCCGATGACCTTTGGTGGTTCCTTTCTATGTCAGAAAGATGGATTTCTTTGTGCTGCCCAGGGAATCGATATCACTATTGCCTTCACTAAAAAAATAGGAGCAGGGTTGTTCGGTGGTGAGGGCTTCATTCTTCAGGAACTGAAAGGCGATGGCCATTGTTTTATTCATGCAGGTGGAACCATCATTAAGAGAGAATTGCAGCAAGGAGAAACCTTACGTGTTGATACCGGCTGTCTGGTAGCATTTGCTCCAACTGTCGACTACGACATCAAGTTTGTAGGAGGTTTTAAGAATGCCTTGTTTGGTGGTGAAGGGCTCTTTCTGGCACATTTACAAGGACCGGGAACTGTTTACCTGCAAAGTCTTCCATTCTCCCGTATAGCTGACAGAATTCTGGCTGCATCGCGCTTTGGAGGCGGAAGAGAAGAGTCACGTGGACTGGGAGGAATGCTGGGTGGTTTTATCAGCGGCGACCGCTGATAAGAACGGATCAGGTTATTTCGCAGCAGCTAAAACAGGAAATCTCCATTTAGCCAGCGCAAATGTTCCAAATAACGCCAGATTGTAGAACAGGTCACCCATAATTGTTCCCTTGAAGAAAGGAATTCCTGCAACATAACAGCTCAGCAAACCTGCTGCAGACTTAGGGTACATATCATACATCAACCAGGTTCCAAAATTGGTGATCAGGAAAAACACTATGGAAGAAACTAACGACGCCACCATGATGGTCTGACGTTGCTCGCGTCCACGAAGCATAAAACCAAGTCCGGTTACCAATGCAAAACTTCCGTAAACAAAAATCATGTCCCGGTAAAATCCGGAACCATTTACAACCTGTAATAAAATATCTGAAACTAATAGAGTGAATAATGGCAATAAGAAAGCCTGTTTACGGTCGCTGATATAAGTACCGGCAAAAAGAGCAATGGCACCAATAGGAGTAAAATTCATCTCATGAGGTAATAACCGGCTCACTGCTGCAAGACCAATTAGGGCAAGGATAAACTTTAATTTCGGAGTCAGAGTGATATTCATAGGTGAATCTTATTTTTCGAAGGAACAAAAATAGTTAATTTTATTCAAGTGAACTAAGCAACAGACTGATTTATTCATAGCCTTTTAAACAGTCCAACTGATTGATTTTGAGTATATTATGGATATGAACAAGTATTTCTACTAATAACAACCGGAACCTGAATTTTGTTTTGCATCCATTTAATGTTTCACTTCATAAACCTTCCAATAATCATTTTGAAAAACAATTTGTTTGTCGGATAAGGTTCCGGATTCTGGTAATTCAGATGAGATTGAGAGCACACTTCGGTTGACTTTAAGCGAATCTGTTTCGGGTAAAGTAATGCGTTCCGCATAATACTGAACTGCCCAGGGCTTATTACTTTTCAAAACTTCAGAGGGATCAGTAGCCGATTTAAGGAACTGGGCCAAATTCAAATTAGCCCTATATTCTTTGCGGGCTTCCAGATTTTTGGATGGTAATTTTAGCAGGGATAGAATCATCAAAACCGGCAACAACAATCCTGTTAAAACAGCCAATGTTTTATACCAGGAAAAATTGAGTCTTTCAAAAAACGTGACATATCCCTTGAATGTTGTTATTAGTAGAAATGGAAATATCGGCAACAACATTCTCACCGGGTCGCCCTGATAAGGATAAACCAGCAACATGAATACATAGCCCAATTGAAACACTAGTATAGTACGCTCAAAATATTTACTTTTTAGCTGATGCCGTGAACCAGTTTCAGGGAAAAAGGAAAACACCATTCCCATCACCCATCCAATGCCCAGAAGTATCAGGACCCCCTTATTGATCGACATCGGGAGTTCCAGTTGAGGAATCAATTGCAGGCTTTCAAAATAGGTAGTTGCATTCTTGAGTAATGTAGCCGGACTAATGATTTCTATCGTCTGATGCCAGTACCAAACCGGACCGTTATTTGCATCCGCCAATACAAATTCGATTACAGGTATTACCAACATCCCCGTAAGGGAAGCAAATACAAACTTATACCTGCCCTGGATGTTGGTAGTAATAGCCCAACCAATTACTGGTATTACAAGCAGTATCCCTGGAATTTTAAGACCTGTGGCAAACCAGATAACGAGTGCAGAAATTGTGAGTGAAATGGTAGTCGATTTTTGAAAAAACAGCAGATAAAAAGCCAAAAGAAAAGTTGCCATCAGTGGAATATCCGGAAGTATTTGATTTTTGAGATCGAGCATCATTGGGTTGTAGGCTAAAAACAGGGTACAACCTATAGCAGCCACGGCCGGTAAAAAACTATGAAGTATTCTGAAGAAAATCCAACCGGCAAGAATCAGAAAAGCAGTTACAATTATTTTCGACATAATTATATCAGCAGGAAAAGTACCAAATGTGGCGGGAATAAGCAGTGCAGAAAACAGCCACCCTTTAACTCCCGGACTGTAATTTCCTGCATGAGAAGGGAACCATGCCAGTTGGTCTCCTGACAGCCATTTAGCTTGCAAAAGATATTGAGCAAAATCGTCG
Organism: Bacteroidota bacterium; assembly: GCA_963169675.1. Classification (GTDB taxonomy): domain Bacteria; phylum Bacteroidota; class Bacteroidia; order AKYH767-A; family OLB10; genus JADKJB01. The sequence goes on along the minus strand of CAUJFJ010000181.1, from coordinate 1,752 downwards.
CCAACATCATGAAATCCATTAAAATTAATAACTGCCAAAGGCATCAATAAAAGCAAAACCAACGCATCCCATTTGTATCGAAAAATGACTGTATTGGGGCGTGATGATTTCATAGATGAGGTGATCAGGAATTCCAGATTGCCCAGGATGCTTCAGCTTGTGCATGCAGCATCTTTAATCCGTTTTCAACTTTAGCTCCATGGGCAAGACCCTGCTTCATAAATCCTGTCATTTCAGGATTATAAACCAGGTCGAACAACAAATTTTCGGGAGTCAAAAAATTATAGGGTATAGGAGGGAAGTTCTCAATTTCGGGATAAGTGCCTAACGGGGTTGTATTGATTATTACCGGATACTCTGCAAAATGATCTTTTGCTAATTCATCAAAGGAGAGGTTTCTATCCTGCTTTCGAGTAACTGTTTTATATGGGATGCCCATTTTATTCAAGCAGAACTGCACGGCTTTAGAGGCACCGCCATTTCCAAGAATCAGGGCTCCTTTATGATTTGATTGTAAAAGAGGACTTATGGCACTTTGAAATCCCACAGCATCGGTATTGAAGCCTTCCATAAACAGGAGATTTCCAGAACTGTTGCGTTGAATTTTGATTGTATTCACAGCTCCGGTTTCAGCTGCTATTTCATCTACATTATTGAGGAAAGGGATTATTTTTTCTTTAAACGGAATGGTAACATTTAATCCGAATAATTGCTTTTCAGTTTCTACCAAAGAGATAAACTGATCTAAATCTGGGATTTCAAAATTTCTGTATTCCAACAGACCGGTTAAGCCTTCTCTTTTGAATTTTTCAGAGAAGTAGTTCACTGAAAAGGAGTGACTGAGTTTGTTGCCTAAAAGTCCGAATAACTTCATGTGAGCAGTTTTGAATTACTTGATAAAGTTAGCAAGAAACTGCTAGAAACCAGAAAAGTGAATCAGGAAACCTGAAGGGAAGGATCGATTTCTTTTGCCCATGCCATAATACCACCTCTGAGGTTTGAAAGGTTATCGAATCCAAGTCGTGTTTGAAGTTCACGAATGGCGGCAGCACTACGAACACCACTGCGGCAATGAATAATAACAGGTTTTGATTTAGAAATACGATCGGCCTGATCGATTACTGTTGCCAGAGGGATAAGTTCACCTCCAATGTTGGCGGTATCAAATTCATATTCTTCCCTTACGTCAATCAATTGAAAATCTGCCTTATTTTGGATCATTTCATGCAACTCCTGTACAGTAACTTCTTTCATAGCTTCTTATTTTTAGGTTACGAAACCGGTATTAATTCTTTTGGTAAAAACTGAAAAAAAGTATCACTTCTGAGTCCAAGACGCAATGATTCCAAAGCAATAACCTCGGTAGGTGCAATATTTCCAAGGTTAACATTGGCACCAAACAGTTTGATAAAATAAACCTGCTGTGACTTTATCGGGGTTTCCCAGATGATTTTATCGACAGGAACTTTGCTTACAATTTTATTGATAAGCATCACGTGAGCTTTACCGTTTGGCCGGTAAATACCAACTGTACCGCTTTCACGGGCTTCAGCAATAACTTTCCACACACCGGCCTCAATTTCCTTATTCATCATTTCAATCCATCGGGCAGGATGAATTATAATGCCTTCTTCTTTACTGCCGACTTCTGAAATAACAGTAACATGTTTCGAAAGCTGTCTGATTAAATCGCACTTTTTATTGTGATCGAGCACAATGGAGCCATCCGAAATTTCAGCATGTTCAATCTTA
>CAUJFJ010000180.1 GCA_963169675.1 Bacteroidota bacterium | reverse complement strand
AAAATTACTGAAATTAGCTCGCAATTCTTCAATGAGGGCAATTTTTTCTTTTGGTGAAACATTATCATCCAGTTGCACAATCAACTGAGCAAAATCGCCTCTTTCATTTTCAGGAATCACATTATAATAAATTCTGGGATTACCCTTTCCAACATTGCTGGTATAATACTGAATTGATTTATGTTTGAGTAATTCGCGTTCCACATAACGCGTTACGCTATCGGTATAGGTTATATTAGACTGAAGGGGAGTTATGATATTCACCATAAACTGTGGTTTCTCACTCGCCGGAAACAAACTAAAACCAATCACAGGCATTAATTGGAGACTACCAAAAAACACAATACCCGCAATGATCACAGTTGCAATGGGTCGTTGTAATGCTTTCTCCAGAAAAGGACCGTATATCGTATGAATTCCTTTTTGCATACCTCGCAAAAACAGGTTGCCTGTTGATGCACCGCTGTGTTGCTTCAATAAAACACTGGATAAAAACGGAATAATGGTAAGAGACACAATCATTGAAGCAACCACACTGCAAATTACAGCCATTGGTAAACTTCGTATAAAATCGCCGGCACCTTCAGGTAAAAACAAAAGAGGAAGAAAAGCAACTACCAATGTTGCCGTACAACCAATTACAGCAAGACCAATTTGACTGGTAGCTTTTAGGGCAGCTTCCTTTCTGGAGTAACCATCCCGGAGCCATCGTTCAATATTCTCAACTACCACAATACTGTCGTCGACCAATAAACCTAAAGCGACCACCAACCCGACAATACTTAATTGATTCATGTTAAATCCGAATGCATTCAGCATTACTAATCCTATAGCGAGTGATAATGGGATGGAAATCATTACCACCAGTGCAGCTCTACCACCTAAAGGAAGCAAGGTTACCATAACCAAAAGGATAGCAATTAGAAAATCTATTCCCAAAGAGCCCAATCGATTATTTACATTTTCGGCTTGATCGAAATGATCAATTAATATCATATTTGCCGGCAGTTCTTTCTTAAATTCTGCAATTACCGGCAGATACTTTTTCTGAGTTTGTGAAATATTAAAGCCCGATTTTTGAGCAGCATTGATAAGCACCGCACGTTTGCCGTTGAGTCGGGTAATATGTTTTGTTTCGTCATAATCATACCTGACATCCGCTACATCTTTTAGTAAAACATTATTCCCACCAACACTGTAGACTACGGTATTCTCAATTTCATCAATGGATGCATAATTTCCGCTTGTTTTAACATTAAGTGATTTCTGACCGGCAACAATACTGCCACCCGGGATATTGGCCATTTCACTTTGAATGCTGTTTATAATTGCAATTACCGGAATGCGCATTTGCGCCAGTTTGTCGATTTGCAAATCAATTTTCACTTGTTGGTCGGGCAAACCTGCAACTTTTACCTTCTGCAATTCGGTTATTTTCTCAAGTTCATCCTGTAATTTTTCAGCATACTTTTTAAGTTGAGAACGAGGAGCATTTTCTGAAACCAAAGCAAGTTGCAATACATTTACATCGGTTGGTGTAACTTTTTGCACATCAATACTGAGAATATCATCGGGAAGTTCCGAACGGATACTGTTTATTTCACGAATGAGTTCCGCATACTTGTCGTTAACATCTGATTCGTATTTATACTCGACAAATAAAATTGCCACTCCATCTTTAATGGTAGTTTTTATACGTTTAATATCTTCCAGCTCCGAGATCTTCGTTTCGAGCGGATCAACAACAAGTTCCTCCATGTCAATGGGTGAAGTTCCGGGATATACAATTACCACAGGAAACTGAGGCGCTTTAATTTCAGGATCTTCAGAACGAGGCATTGTAAGCAGCGTAGTTACGCCAACAACAATGGCCATGACAAAAATAACCAGCGTAAACTGATAATTTTTTACAGCGTAATCAGAAATCTTCATATTCAAAAATGATTTGATGGTTAGTAATTTCTGTTATTTGGAAGATGAAATAATGGAAGCCTTATCGGTCAGGTAAGCACTGCCGGAGATGATCAGGTATTTATATCCTTCCAAACCTTTCCCAACGACTACTTCATTTTCCCTGATTGCTGTAATAGTGACAGGAACACGTGAGGCAACTTTCTGATCATTGGTAACAAAGACATAACCGGTTGATCCGTTACCATCAAGCAACGATTCATAAGGGATGTTCCATACATTACTTTTACCGGATGTTTGAATACGTGCTTTCCCGAACATACCGGATGCGATTGGCATGTTTCGACCATTCACCAATTGAATATCGATGATAAATGATCCGGTTGCAGGATCAACTTGCTCCGATTTACTCAATACCACACCTTTGATAGTACTATCTGGAAATGCATCAGCAGAAATTGTAGCTTCATCTTTGGGATTGATAGCAGCCCATTGGTAATCGCTGACTGCCACTTTCAGAATCCAGTCAGCTTTTCCTTTGCTGCTGGTTTGCAAAATGGGTGTGCCCGGTGCGACTACCTGACCGCTATTAACCATTTTTCGCAATACAACGCCATCATTCTTTGCTCTTATTTCAGAATGTTCAAGATTAAATGATGCTGCCGCCATTTGTTGTTGTGCCAGTTCTTTTGCGGTAGTCGCATTCTGCAATTGTTCGAGAGTTGCAACACTGTCGGCATATAAATTCTTCACCCTTTCATAATCACGGATGGCTTTTGTCAAACCTAGTTTTGCCTGATTAACCTGAGCAGCTACTTCTGTTACAACCAAAGTTGCCAGTAATTGCCCTTTGCGGACCGGATCACCTGCACGAACAAAAATTTCGCCGGTAACACCGCCTGTTTTAAACGACAAAAAGGTTTCATCGTCAGTAGAAAATGAGCCGGTAGCATCAACTGTCATAGATGTTTGCTGCGACTGTAATTCCAAAAGCTTAACCGGAATTGCCTCCGAAACACTGATGTTTTCAGCAGTATTTTTTGTGCCACAGGAACTTATCAGAAACACTGCTGCCAGGGCTAAAGCAGAATTCCGGAATGAAGCAAAAGACATTAAATAGGATTTCATAGTGATATTTTTTCAGTCATTAAAAATGATATGTTCTACATTGAAATTTATTGTGCAAGTTCCTTTTCATAGGATGCAATTGCAGTCATTAGTTGAAATTGCGAGACCGATACAGCAAGAGCAGCATTGGTGTAGCTATTCCGTGCATCAACCGATTCAATAAAGGAATTGACACCTTCCCGGTACCCCCTGCTAATCAGATGCTGATATGCGGCCGCCGCTTCCAGTTGCTTTAGCGCAGCATTATATTTTGAATACATTGCCTGCAAGGTATTTCTGGCTTGCGATGCTGCAAGCTGCAACTGATTGGTGATGTAAGTATTTTCCAGTTTGCGATTTTCCAAAGAAATACTTGCCTGTTCATATCGGAACCGATTGGCTCCGGCCGAAAATACCGGAATATTCAGCTGTACCCCTACCAGATAGTATTTCGAATCATTGTTGAATTCAAAATTTGATGCCTGCGAACCAAAATCAGCAAAACCATTTAAGCGGGGATGCCAGTATCTTTTTTTCATTTTCAGAAAATTCTCCTGAATTGCGGATGCTTCTTTCATTTGCTGTAATTCAGAGCGTTTTGAAATATCGGCTGGAGCAGCTAACAGACTGAGAATATACGAAGTTTCAGGAGCTGGTGCTGATGAAGTATCAATGATAGCATCGGGTGATGCATTGATCAGAAAATTAAAATACATACGGGCATTATCGCTGTTCCGGTCGGCTTCTGCTAAAAGAGATTGAAGCGATGCCAATTCGCTTTCTGATTTCAAAATATATGCAGGGAGCGATTTCCCATTCGCAAATAGTCGTTCGTTTACTCTTTTATTTTCTTCCGCCAGTTCAATTGAATTCTTATAAACATTCACTACTTTTAATGAACTTAGATACCGGAAATATGCAGACTTAATCTGATATACCAGCTCGTTTTTGTACGAAGCTATTTCAGATGCCTTCATTTCTGCTATCCCAGATTTTATTTTACGATTTTGAATTAAATCAGAATTATAAAACGCTACTGTTGTTCTTACCTTGAGATCATAAAAATTAGCCGGAAAAAAATTAATCTCCTCATTTTGAATTTGGGGAAAATTATTCGTTGCTGTAAGTTGATTCAAGGTACTATACACAGGGTTGAGCAAATCCCCAACAGGAAGTCCGATATTCCGGCCGCCATCACCGGTTGTATAATCACCAATCAAATCTACTTTTGGGAAAAACAAACTTCCGGATTCACGCAATGCTAAAACGGCACTTTCATAATCCTGATTTCTTTGTTGCAAAACCAGGTTATTTTCCAGACCTATTTTTACATATCTCTCAATGGCAGTTTGTGCTATTGCAGGTGCATCGACAGCGATCACGCTTATAAATACAGCCAAAATGCTACTCTTTATTAATGCCGTTATCATTCTTTACAGTGTTAAGTTAAATCTCAAAAAAATATCAGATCATTTAAACAATCGGTTCATACTATTTTTCTTCAACCACATTTACCATCCAGTGTAGTGCTTTGTACATGGTAGGAATTACATCGCAAACATCGACCAGTTTCGCAAAACGGTCGCGGATTGCCAATGATACCAGGCCATGCACCATTCCCCAGATTGCCATTGCCATTACATTCACATCTCCGGGCTGAATCAGTTTTCTTTCCATACATTCAGAAATAATTCCTTTCAGAACCTGCAAGGCATCATCGCCACCTTTCCAGTTACAATCGAGCTTAGTTTTCAATGTTTCCATAGGAGCGGGCAGAATGAACATCAGGTTATAGAACTCCGGATAATCGAGGCCGAACCGAATATAATTCTCTCCTAACTTATGCAGTCGTAATAATGGATTGGCAATATCAAACAGATCCATATTATAAGACTGCATTTTTTGAAATCCCAATTCATGCAATTCGAAAAGAATTTCATTTTTGTCTTTATAGTGGAGATAAACCGTTGTGGGGCTATACTCAATCATATCAGCAATCTTGCGCATTGAAAATCCTTCATACCCTTCTGCTGCAAAAAGTTTGACGGATGCATCCAGAATCAATTGCTTTAATTCCGCCTTTTGCTTTTCTTTTCTTTCACTTATTCCCATGACGGTACAAAAATACTTAACGGTGTTAAGTAAATCAAGCAAAAATCGCCAATTTGCTCATATCATATTGATTATCTGTTAATTAATTTTTATCGGATGGTCGAAACTTGGGTATATTTACTCAAAATAATTTGTACCTTTCCGATTCGAACAAGTGCCATGGACATCCCTAAAGAACCGAAGCAACCAATTGAGCAAACACTGATTTCATTTCTGGCGTCTTTTGAATGTGCATTCTTTTCATTGGACTATGAGGGCAAAATCGACAGTTTCAATCAGGCAGCTGTTGATTTATTTAATCTTCCGCATGAAATTTTATTAGGGAAATCGTTTCCGGAATTATTATCCTCGGGGCACGAACAGATAGCATATGCTATAGCGGTATCCATTTCACGAAATCAGGTTACTGAAATGGATCGCTTTTTCCCGGAGACAGGAAAATGGTTACAAATAAAAATTTACCCAATCGAAAATTCCTGCAATCTGTTAATTAACGATATCACTCCATCCCGTCAGGCAGCGCTGTGTGATGAACTGGAACGGGAAGTATATGCATTGAATGCATCCGGACATGGGATGCAAGCTGTACTGAAGCATTTACTTACAGGAATTAATACCATATTTCCGGAATTCACACCATCCGTTCTGGAACTTGATAAATCAGGGACCAAGTTATACAACTTGTGCTCTCCTTTTTTTCCGGAATATTATATTGAAAAATTAAACGGAATAGAAACCGGAATTAATAAAGCATCATGTGGTACTGCAGCCTATTTGAAACACCCCGTATTTGTCGATGATATCACCACCAGCATCCTCTGGAGAGGCTGTTATGAAAGTGCAGCTTCTATGGGTTACATTTCCTGTTGGTCGTTTCCGGCATTTGATTCTTCAGGCAATGTGTTGGGCAGTTTGGGTATTTATTCCAAAGCGAAAAGAATGCCTGATAGTTTTCATCAGTTGCATTTGAATAAATTTTGCCGGGCCATAGGAATACTTTTAGAACACAAGAGACTTGCTGCACAACTTAAACTAAACAATGAGTTATTTGGATATGTGACCAAGGCCACCAATGATGTGATTTGGAATTACGATGTAGCATCCAACACGGTTTTCTGGGGCGCTTCATTCAGCAACCTGGTAGGTATCAAACCTGAATCTCATTTGGCAGAATTAGGAGAGTGGAAGCATCATGTTCATGATGAAGACCGGGATAGAGTTGTTGCAAGCTTTTGGAATACTATACATTCAGATAACAAGGATAAATGGGAAGCCGAATATCGGTTCATGCGCAAAGATGGTCACTATGCTTATATCTTCGACAGAGGTCATGTGATTAGAGATGAGTATGGAAAAGCTATCCGGATGATTGGAGCGATGCAGGATATCACCGAAAGAAAACAAACGGAGATCGAACTGCGTAAGTTGAATGAAACTCTGGAAAAACGTGCATTGGAACTTCAACAATCAAATGCAGAACTGGAAAAATTCGCTTACATAGCATCTCACGATCTCAAAGAACCACTTCGTATGGTATCCGGATTTCTACATTTACTGGATAAGAAGTACAGCGCTGAAATGGATGAAAGAGCCTTGGAATACATTGCTTTTGCCCGGGATGGTGCTGACAGGATGAAAGAATTGATAAACGACTTGCTCGAATACAGCCGTCTTACCACTGCTGCACCCGATTTTGAATATTTTAATGCCTGTCAGGAAATTGAAAATGTATTATTTATTTTCAGAAACGAGATACCGGACCCTGCCTCCTGCTTTACTTGTAATGGAAAATTACATGTTTTCGCAGGTAAAAACAGATTTCATCAGTTATTGCTGAATCTGATCAGCAATGCTGTAAAATACAGAAGTAAACCATTGCCGGAGATAAAAATCGCATGTGCAGAAAACGAAAATGAATGGGTGTTTGAAATAACAGACAATGGCATTGGAATTGAACCGGCTTACCATGAAAAAATTTTCGAAATGTTCACCAGATTACATCATCGGTCCGAATTTACAGGAACCGGTATCGGACTGGCCATATGCAAAAAAATAATTGAGCAACACAACGGCTCCATCTCGGTTGATTCAGCCCCGGGACTCGGCAGCACATTCAAATTTACAATTCCTAAACCTGCACCCATCAAGATTAAAAACCCTTAAAACAATGGTTGCCTTTAGTTTGTTATTACCATATAAACACTAAAATATTTATATTTTTACTTGATTGTCAATAACTTATCTTATTGAAACGAATTTCGTAATTTTGCCTCATGGATCCGTTGATTAAAATTATTGCCATTGTCGGGACTTTCTTCTTTATGGAGTTTGTTGCCTGGTTCACCCATAAATATCTTATGCATGGCCTTTTATGGATCTTGCATCGCGACCACCATCAGGGTCATACCGGATTTTTTGAAAGAAATGATGCATTCTTTCTGATATTCGCTATTCCCAGTTTCTTTCTGATACTTTTCGGAGTTCTGAATGGAAACGATATTCGGCTTTTTATAGGGATAGGAATTGCCGTTTACGGATTATGTTATTTCCTGGTACACGATATCTTTATTCATCAGCGCTTCAAAATTTTCCGCAACAGCAATAACTGGTATTTGAGAGCTATCAGAAGAGCACATAAAATGCATCACAAGCATCTGAACAAAGAACATGGTGAATGCTTTGGTATGCTGATGGTGCCTTTGAAATATTTTAAGGAGGAACGATAAGTGAACTGGTTTTATCTGGTTTTAAATTTAGCCTCTCTGGCAATACCTTTTGCTTTTAGCTTCGAAAAAAGAGCTGAATTTTACAAAAAATGGCCAGCGCTTTTTCCGGCATTGATTATAACTGCAACTTTTTTTATAATCTGGGATTTTTGGTTCACAGAAATAAATATCTGGCATTTTAACCCCTTATATGTTTTAGGAATCAATTGGGGAAACTTGCCCTTTGAAGAATGGATGTTCTTTGTTTTCATTCCTTATTCCTGCGTTTTCATTCATGAATCGATGCGGTATTTTTTTCCTGTCGACCCGTTTGAAAAAGTCGGCAAACCCATAGCCCTTGTTTTTATTGCCTTCTGTATTTTCATGGCGCTCACATTTCATGATCGTTTGTATACCGCAGTTACCTTTACATTACTCGGAATGTTCCTGACATTAAATCTCGTCACATTAAAGTCTTGGTTTCTGGGGCGTTTTTTCCTCACTTACCTGATTTCCCTCATTCCATTTGCCGTGGTCAATGGTCTGCTGACTTCTATGCCTGTACTTATTTACAATGACCTTGAAAATTCAGGAATCAGAATAGGAACCATTCCTTTTGAAGACTTTTTCTATTCGATGCTCATGTTATTAATGAACATCACTATTTATGAGCATTTGATGAAGAAAAAGTGATTTATTTAACATCTGCTTCTTCACTCCCTATTTTTTTATAGTTTACCTTATCTTTGCAACTCAACAAAATTTTCAGTTCATGAAAAGAGGAATTATCTACCTGCTTATTCTCGCAGCAGTATTGACAGGTATAAAACTGATATTTTTCCCAAAAAAAGATACTACAGCAGGCATGGGTCCCGGAGGTGGTAAAAGTAAATCTGCAATATCTGTAAACGGAATTATAGTTGCTGGTGAAGGTCTGGAAGAACAACTGGCTTCAACAGGGACTATTCAGGCAAATGAAGCTGCAGAATTGCGTTCTGAAGTTTCCGGAAAAATCATCAAGCTAAATATTGTTGAAGGCAGCAAGGTTTCTAAAGGAATGTTACTGGTTAAAATTAATGATGCAGACTTGCAGGCATCTCTTTCAAAGATCGAAAGTCAATTAAAACTAAATGAAACAAAATCTGATCGCCTGAATCAGTTATTGACACTAAATGGTATCAGTAAGGAAGAATTTGAGGAATTGCAAAACATGATTGATGCTAATAAGGCAGATGTTAAATTTCTGAAAGCGCAAATAGAAAAAACTGAAATCAGGGCACCATTTGATGGGATCATTGGTTTACGTACAGTCAGTGAAGGTAGTTATGTAAGTTCCGATAAAGTTATTGCAACCATACAACAAATCAATCCGGTTAAAATCGATTTTTCACTTCCTGAAAAGTACAGCAGCAGGATAAAAACAGGAGGACCTGTTACATTTACTGTTGAAGGAAACAAAGAAACATTTAATGGTACCATTTACGCTATTGAGCCTAAGATTGAAGCTGCAACACGAACTGTAAATATCCGTGCGCGCTGCGACAATTCCGGTGCAACACTTTTTCCGGGTTCTTTTGCAAAAATTCAATTAGTACTCGACAAAACAGATAAGGCTCTAATGATTCCTACACAGGCCGTGATTCCGGTTTTAAAAGGAAAAAAAGTTTTTATCAGTCAAAATGGAATTGCTGTGTCGAGAATGATTGCTACAGGAGTAAGAACGGAAAGTCACGTAGAAGTTTCGGAAGGATTGCTTCCCGGTGATACAGTAATTGTTACCGGTATCATGCAACTGCGTGACAGTGTACCGGTTCAGGTGAAAATTAATCAGGTTACCAAAAACTAAAAAGGAAGAATCTATGTCATTATCTTCCACCAGCATAAACCGACCCGTACTGGCAATTGTAATGTCGGTTATCATTGTGCTTTTTGGTTTAATCGGATATAACAGTCTCGGTGTACGCGAATACCCCTCTATTGATCCTCCTGTTATTACTGTTCGTACTGCCTATACAGGAGCCAATGCTGATGTAATTGAATCACAAATTACAGAGCCACTTGAAAAAGCAATTAATGGAATAGCAGGAATTCGTTCAATTTCATCATCCAGTAATCAGGGATCAAGTGTCATTACTGTGGAATTTAATCTCGATGAAAATCTCGAGGCAGCGTCAAATGATGTCAGAGATAAAGTATCACAAGCAATAAGGCAGCTACCACAAGATATAGATGGCTTACCTACTGTCACCAAATCGGATGCAAATTCAGATGCAATCATTTCTCTTACTGTTCAGAGTAACACCAAAAACCATTTGGAAGTTACTGAATATGGTGAAAATGTAATTGCTGAACGTTTGCAAACCATTCCCGGAGTTAGTACTGTTCAGATATGGGGACAGAAGCGATATGCGATGCGAATCTGGATGGATCCGGCTAAACTTGCTGCGTACCGGTTAACACCCTTAGATGTCAGAAATGCACTCGACCGCGAGAATGTGGAACTTCCCTCAGGGAAAATTGCCGGCGATAATACAGAACTTACTGTTAAAACATCCGGTAAGTTCTCAACTGAAGAGGAATTCAATTCCATGATCATTAAATCTGATGGTGATCAGGTGGTAACGCTGCAGGATATCGGTTATGCAACTCTGGGACCTGAAAATGAAGAAACTATTCTGAGACAATCGGGAGTTCCGATGATTGCCATAGCTTTAATCCCACAGCCGGGAGCCAACTATATTGAAATTGCAGATGAGTTTTATAAACGAGTGGAACAAATTAAAAAGGAGATTCCCGATGATTACAAACTCGACATTGCACTCGATAATACCAGATTTATCAAACAATCAATAACTGAAGTTCAGGAAACTTTGCTGATTGCCATTATTCTCGTTATTCTGATCATTTATCTTTTCTTCCGCGACTGGCTCATTGCATTTCGTCCTTTAATTGACATTCCTGTTTCTCTCATAGGAGCATTTTTTATCATGTACCTGATGGGATATTCGATCAATGTATTAACACTTCTTGCAATTGTACTTGCTACCGGACTGGTGGTAGATGATGGAATTGTAGTAACTGAAAATATCTATAAGAAAGTTGAAAAAGGTATGAATCCGGTTGCTGCCGCTCACAAAGGTGCAAACGAAATCTTTTTTGCTGTGGTTTCTACATCTGTCACCCTTGCTGCTGTTTTCCTTCCTGTAATTTTTCTGGAAGGTTTTGTTGGACGGTTATTCCGCGAATTTGGTGTGGTGCTTGCTGGCGCAGTTCTTATTTCAGCATTTGTTTCACTTACACTCACTCCTATGCTGAATGCTAAACTGATTCGTAAAGAACAAAAGCATTCCCGTTTCTACATTATGACAGAACCATTTTTTCAAAAAATGAATGACAGCTATGCTTCAGCATTAGCTCAATTCATGAAGCACAAAGAGTATGGTGTAGGATTAGTGCTTGTAGCATTCTTCATCATTTTCTGGATGAACTCCTTACTTCAATCGGAATTATCGCCACTCGAAGACCGTTCTTATATTCGCATGTCAATTACTGCACCTGAAGGATCTTCTTTTGAATACACCGATCGCTTCATGTACAAAATAGTAGATTTGGTGAATGATTCTTTTCCGGAAAAAAAGGTTCTTCTTACTGTAACTGCACCGGGCTTTACCGGATCAGGCGCTGTTAACACAGGGTTCTCCCGGTTTGTACTGGTAGATCCCGATCAACGTACCAGGTCGCAAAGTGAAATTGCGGAATTACTTACTGCCAAAACAAAAGCATTCCCTGAAGCCAGAACTTTTGTAATTCAGGAACAAACGATTTCTGCCGGCGGACAAGCTGCACGAGGTGGTTTACCAGTTCAGTTTGTTTTGCAGGCGCCCGACTTTGAACGTCTGAAAGATGTGCTGCCAAGGTTTCTGGATGAAGCAAATAAAAATCCTGTTTTCCAGGGTGTAGATGCAAATCTAAAATTCAATAAACCCGAAATTAACATAACTATAAATCGCGAGAAAGCACAAAACCTTGGTGTTGCTGTAGCAGATATTGCTCAAACGCTACAGCTTGCTTTCAGTGGTCAGCGATTCAGCTATTTTACTATGAAGGGTAAACAATATCAGGTAATTGGTCAGGTTGACCGGAGCAACCGCGATGAGCCTCTTGATCTAACATCAGTATATGTTAAAAACAATCGTGGCGAATTGATTCAAATCGATAACCTGGTGAATGTGGAAGAACAAAGTAATCCGCCTCAATTGTACCATTATAACCGATACATGTCTGCAACAGTTTCTGCCGGACTTGCTCCGGGTAAAACAGTGGGCGATGGCATACAAGCAATGGAAGAAATTGCAGCTTCTGTTCTCGATGATTCCTTCTCAACATCACTCACTGGCGCATCCCGTGATTTTGCCGAGAGTTCGTCAAATATACTATTTGCATTTCTATTGGCTCTCATTCTTATTTATCTCATTTTAGCTGCCCAATTTGAAAGCTTTATTGATCCGTTAATCATTATGATTACAGTTCCACTTGCATTGGCAGGGGCGCTTTTTTCACTTTGGTATTTTAATCAAACCATGAATATTTTCAGCCAGATTGGACTCATCATGTTAATAGGTTTGGTTACAAAAAATGGGATTTTGATTGTGGAGTTTGCCAATCAATTAAGAGAAAAGGGACTTCCAAAATCACAGGCTATCTTACAGGCAGCTGAAGCACGGTTGCGTCCTATATTGATGACAACCATGGCAACAGTATTGGGTGCGCTTCCAATAGCCCTGGCATTAGGAGCCGGAGCTGAAAGCAGGAAATCTATGGGAATTGTAATCATCGGCGGCCTCTTATTCAGCCTGATACTTACCTTATTTGTGATACCTGCCATGTATCAACTTTTATCAATAAAAAAAGATGTTCAGCCTGAAAACATTTCAAATTCTGAAGAACAAAAACATGAATATCCGTTGTAGCATACTTTTAAGTTTGATGGTGTTTGCTTCATACGAAGGACAAGCACAAGAGGCTCTATCACTGTCCAAGGCGATTGAAACTGCCATTCAACAAAACTTCTACATTAAAACTGTAAGAAATAATAAAAGTATTGCAGAAAATAATAACACCATTGGAAATGCAGGATGGTTGCCTTCAGTTGATATTGGAGCATCAGTCAGCACCAGTAGTGCTAACACAGAGCAGGAATATGCAGATGGCAGAAAAGTAAACAGCGATAATGCAGGTTCAGACAATATTCAGGCAGGGGCGGCATTAACATGGACCCTTTTCGACGGATTACAAATGTTTGCAACAAAAAGCCGGTTGAATTCCGAAAGTATCCTTGCTGATGTTGATTTGAAAATCCAAATCGAAAACCTTGCGGCTACTGTTATCAGTAATTATTTCAATATTGTCCGTTTAAATCAACAGGTAAAAGTTACCACTGAAAGTATTGCTATTTATGAAGACCGCTTAAAAATTGCCGAAGCAAAATTCCGGATTGGTTCTGCTTCCAAACTGGAAGCACTTCAAACCAAAGTTGACCTGAACGCCGCCAAATCCCGATTAATGCTCCTTCAGATTGAAAAAGACAAAGCAATTACAGCTCTTTTTTATCAGATGGGTATAAAAAATAACTTCCAAATATCTTTATCAGATTCCGTCAAAATAAATTATCAGCCTCAATATGAAGAATTGTTAAAATCGATTCCTCAAACAAATAAGGAAATCAAATTTCAGGAACTCAAATACGCAATCAGCAACGAAGTAATCCGTGAAATAAAAGCGTTACAATTACCAGTGCTTAATTTGAACATGAATTACAATTACAATCGTACGGAGAACGAAGTTGGGTTTCTGCTTTTAAATCAGAATCAAGGTTATAATGCCGGACTCACTCTTTCCTGGAATCTTTTCAACGGCATGAACACCCGTCGACAAATCAACAATGCTAAACTTTTTGCATCCTCCGAAAATGCAACTTTAGAAGCCGTTAAACTTCGAATTGAAAATGATTTGTGGCTTGCATTCCGGAATTTTGAAACCGAAAAGGAGTTACTGCAAATGGAAATTTCCAATACAGATGTGGTTCGTGAGAATGTTACCGTAGCTCTGGAAGCATATCGGTTAGGAACTATTTCGGGTTTGCAGTTAAAAGATGCTCAAAATGCTTTTGAGGAGGCCATGAGTCGGGTAGCCGATGCCTATTACCGCACTAAGTTAGCAGAAACAGAACTCATGAAACTGAACGGAAATCTGGTAAAATAATGCTCATTCAAAACTAAGTTACCTTTCCATCTGTTAACTGCTCATGGAAACCAAAAATTACCTGGTTGCAGGTGGCACTTCAGGAATCGGTAAAGAAATTGTCAAACAATTATTAGATTCGAAACATCGGGTATTTGTCATTGCCAGAAATATTCCGGATGCAGACCTTCAGCTTGAGGGAGCCACCTATTTTAAAGCTGACTTTACAGATTCAGCAGTTGTTTTTCCTGAAATAAGTGAACCTTTACACGGAATGGTTTATTGTCCGGGCTCCATTAATCTCAAACCATTTAAAAATCTCAGAGATGATGACTTTTATATGGATTGGAATGTGAATTTTTTGGGTGCCGTAAAGATGCTGAGATATTACTTGCCGGCGCTGCAATCGTCAGGAAGTGCTTCTGTATTATTTTTCTCAACGGTTGCAGTACAAACCGGAATGCCTTTTCATGCTTCGGTTGCAGCGGCAAAAGGTGCAATTGAAGGATTTGCCAGAGCCATGGCAGCAGAACTTGCACCTACGATACGGGTAAATGTGATTGCTCCATCTTTAACAGACACACCTTTGGCATCACGTTTAATTAACCATGAAACCAAATTGCAAGGTGCGAAAGACCGACATCCATTAAAGCGAATTGGTTCTCCTGCTGATGTTGCTTCCATGGCAACATTACTGCTCGATGACCGGGGAAACTGGATAACTGGACAAATTCTAAAAGTAGACGGAGGCATCTCCACACTAAAATAATTATGAAAATATATTCTTTTGAAACTACGCAGGAAATTCCATTATCGGTCTCGGAAGCCTGGGATTTTCTGAGTTCACCTGCAAATCTGAAAAAAATTACTCCCCCTGAAATGGGTTTTGAGATTACTTCAGATTACAAAGGTGAAAAAATGTTTGCGGGTCAAATCATTTCCTATATTGTAAAACCTTTGGCAGGAATACCTATGAGATGGGTAACAGAAATTACCCATGTAGATGAGCCCAGGTATTTTGTAGATGAACAACGCTTTGGTCCCTATGCAATGTGGCATCATAAACACTTTATTGAGAAATCCGAAAACGGAGTGATCATGAGGGATGTAGTGCATTATGCTGTTCCGATGGGAATCATTGGGCAATTGCTGAATGCATTAGTCATCCGGAAAAAAATTAAAGCAATATTCGATTACCGCTTTAAAAAACTGGAAGCCATGTTTGGTATAATTAAACCAATCGGAAAATATTAAGGCTGGATCGTTTTGGTTGAATCAGAAATCATCTCCTCTGAATCATCGTTATTTAACATCTGAATCATTCCGTTATTTGTCGACCGGATTGTTTGAGTTCGATGCGCTGAGGTGGTAGTTTTTCGGGAGTTGGAACCTTGTCCATCGACATAAGTTTCTTTCCAGCCTTCAATTAAAAAAGGAAAATCTTTCTGAAAAAAGATATCCAACCTGCGACCATCAACAGGATACTCAATTTTATAATGTTGCAAGGCAGCACCAGGTTTAATTGCAGAAGGAATATCACTCGGAAGGGCATTTGTAAGAGTCAGTTCAGCCATAACAGGTTTAACAACAGATTGCCTTAACCGCATGGAGGTGAGTCCGGGAATAACGAGCATTTTCCCAACAGGAAGTGCAGAAGGATTCGTTCTGATCATACACCACAATTGATCCTCCGTAACGCTCAACATGGCAACACGATTGATATCTCCTTCATTGGCGTTGAAAGAACGTAATTGAACATTGTATTTATTTGCATCCAGATTTAACTGAAGCCAGGACAATCCCTCTCTTTCATGAACCGAACCGGTTAATTTTAATGCAAAAGGCCCTTCCCTCATAACCTCAGGAATTACAGTGGTGGAAGCAACGGAATTCTCAAATAAACCGGTAGCAAAATGCTTTCTGGTATTCAATACCATCACTCTCAGATGATCTGCATTTGCAGTATCAAATTTCATAACCGGTAATTGACGACTTCTGGAGTATGTTGCAAGCGAATATTCCAAAGTTGCTTCTCCATGGTGCAACTGACCATATTTAGATTGATGCAATGCAAAAGAACTGATTTCAGAACCTTTCGAATACCAATAGTCGCGAAACTCAGCAACAAGTGGAGCAACTACCTTTTTCACTTTTTTCTCCCGATGAGTACAGGAGGAAAGCGTGCCTGCCAAAATTAATACCAAAAGCTGCAAACCTAAATAGAACTTTCTCATGGAGTATGAATGTGCATGCAAAATTATTGAAATATATGATGAGTGATGCATTCATTAATAACTATTGTCAACACATCAAAGACAACACATTATCAGAATCAGACGATTTTGACCAAAACCGACCAATTTTTCATTTTTTCAAATAAATTTCCGAATTTTAGCTGGAGTTTTAACTGAATCACCTCACATTGTCCTATAATGCAAGAACGTTCCAATCGTTTTATGAAAACAGGCTTGATCACCTTATTGGTGCTTGGTTCGGCTGTTGCAGCTTTTGGTCTCACTTTTCACTTTTTCGGCCAATCTGAGATCGTTCCTGCTCCCAGTAAGCAATTCGGATTTTTTGCTTTGGCTCCGTTGGGAATCATTGACAGAATTTATTTTTGGTTCTGCAATGAACGCCTCTTCTGGCATCCAATTCCTATGTTTTTATGTTTATGGATAACTTATTCTTTACTGACAACTTTTATCGTCTGGGTATTCATTCGAAAAAAAATTCTATAAGCCTAAATATCAATTAATTAAGTTTAATAAACACAATACCTGGAAAATCCATATTTCCCTATTTGGTAGTGGTTATTGTTGTAAATTTGCAGACCTATCTCGATTTTGAATTACCTTATTTCAAAATTTGCTATCTCTCTTGATTTATGTGTGGAATTAATGGATTTATGAGTATCGGCGCTGCTTTTCCAACCAACGCAGACACCTTAATTCAATCTATGAACAATTGTTTAAGTCATCGAGGCCCTGATGATGAAGGTGTTTTTATTGATCCCATCCATAGTTTAGCCTTAGGTCATAGGAGATTAAGTATAATTGATCTTAGTCCTGAAGGTCACCAGCCTATGTTTGACCGTACAGGCAACACAATCGTTTTTAATGGTGAAATTTACAATTACAAAGAAATTAAAGACGGATTAAAGGGAGAAACTTTCAGGACTCATAGTGATACGGAAGTCCTGATGACTTTATATTCTAAATTTGGCCATGAGTCCCTGAAACAACTGAATGGCATGTTTGCATTTGCTTTTCACAATAAGGATAGAAATCAACTCATGATTGCCAGAGACCGCAGCGGGAAGAAACCTTTTTACTTTTCGTTGAGCAATGGCTTCTTCTCATTTTCTTCTGAAATTAAAGCACTATTGACTTTGCCTTGGATTAAATCCGAAATTGATCAGGATGCCCTCTATAATTTTCTAACTTTTAATCAACTGGATGCTCCGCAAACCATGTTTAAAGGAATACAAAAACTGGAGCCGGGCGCATGCATGACAGTCAACAAAGGTGGCATCATTGAGCACTATCAGTATTGGGAAGCCGAATACAGAAATATGTCGGATATGTCGGAAGCACAACTCTCAGACACTGTTTTCAATGAATTACAAAAAGCAGTAGGTTACCGCATGGTTGCGGATGTTCCTGTTGGTGCTTTTTTAAGCGGAGGGGTCGATTCAAGCGCGGTAGTCGCTCTCATGCGGCAATTTACAGAAGGACCCATTAAAACTTATTCAGTAGGTTTTGAAGGGCAGCCGGATTATGATGAAAGAATTTATGCCCAGCAGGTTTCCAAGATGTTCAAAACCGACCATTTCGAGAAAACTGTAGGGCCTGAAGATATAGCTGAATTTCTCCCGAAAATTATTGAGATTTTCGATGAGCCCATGGCTGATGCAACATGCATTCCCATATATTTTATATCCCAGCTTGCCAGAAAAAATGGGACTATAGTAGTGCAAACCGGAGATGGTGCCGATGAATTATTTGCGGGATACAGGGGATGGAAAAAATACCAACAACTTTACCCGTGGTATCATCGTTACTCCGCACTTCCATCATTCCTGAAAAATAGTGTGGCATCAGTTGTAGGAGGGAATAATAACGACTCCCCTGCGAATGAGATAATACAACGGGGAGCTAAAAATCAGGAGTTGTTTTGGGGTGGTGCCAAAGCTTTTAAGGAACATACTAAAAAGCAGTTCCTCAATCCTGATTGGTTGAAGACAGTTTCGGACCCCGATTCATATCAGGTCATTCAAAAACACAGACTTGCATTTGAGAAAATAAAACAAAAGGCTCCATGGCTCACCGACATTGATTGGATGTGTTATATTGGATTTAAATTCCTTATTCCTGCTAAATATTTATACCGGATGGACCGTTTGGGAATGGCGAACAGTATAGAAATCAGAAACCCATTTTTGGATGTTAACCTGATTAATACCTCACTATCGGTACCATCAGCATACAAAGTAAAAAATGGTGAACCCAAATACATTCTGAAAAAATCATTGGAAAGAATTTTACCGGATAGTATTCTTTATAGGAAAAAAATGGGGTTCTGCGTTCCATTGCGTGAATGGTCGGGAGAAATCATGATTGATTACGTTGAAAAAAATATGCATGAATTCTGTGCTAATGTGGGTGTATTTAGTGAAGAAGGTCTGAAATTACATTTACGGGAAATCCGGAAAGGGAACACCAATCTGACTAATAATTTATGGACTGTATATTTTCTTATGGCCTGGTTTAAAAGATGGATGTAATTCATGCGTAAAGTCCTTTTAATTACCAATATTCCCAATCCCTACAGGATCCCGCTCTTCAACGAGATTAGCAAACAATTCCATTCATCCGGGATTCATCTGAAAATTATTTTTGGTGCCGCCGGATACAAACGCAGATTTTTCACCATTGACCCTTCTGAAATTTCATACGACTTTGAAATTTTAAAAGATGAAGCACACACATTCAGTGAAGATGCGGAAAAAAGTTATTTTCTTTACAAAGGACTAAAGGAAGTAATGAATAAAGAAAAGCCTGATGCGGTTATTGTTGCAGGGTTTTCTCCTGCTACCATGAAAGTATTTTTCCGAAAATTATTAAAAGGCACCCCCTATATTATTTACAGTGGAACAATTGAACAAGGCAACCGCTCCGGCAGTCTGTTGAGACGTATTCAAAGAACCATTCTGTGCAAAGGCGCATCGGCATATGTTGCTTACGGAAACCTTGCCAAAAAATATCTTATCAGTATCGGAGCACCGGAATCGAAAGTTTTTATTGGGCGAAATACTGTTGATACCACTTTCTTCTCGGAACGGACCGACGCATTCCGAAAAGAAAATAAAACGAACAACAGCAAAGTCCGGTTTACTTATTTGGGATATTTGGTACCCCGAAAAAATGTGCAACTGCTTCTGGAATCTGTTAAAATAGTTGCTGAACAAAGAAGAGATTTTGTACTCGATGTTTTAGGAGATGGCATAAGTTCTGACTCACTAAAAAAATATGTTAGTGATAACAAACTTGAGGATGTAGTTATTTTTCATGGCTTTAAACAAAAGGCTGAAATACCGGAATTCTTCGCTCAAAGCAGCGGACTTCTATTTCAAACCGACTTCGATATTTGGGGACTAGTATTGAATGAAGCAATGGCTGCAGGCGTGCCTTGTTTATCTTCACCAAATGCCGGCGCTACCTATGATTTAATTCAGGAAGGTGAAACAGGTTTCCGGGTTGATTTCACAGATCGCGAGTTGGTTGCTTCTAAAATAAAATGGCTTATTGAAAACAAAGAAGAAGCGAAATTGATGGGCGAACGTGCACGTGCCTTTATGAGTAAAAATGTTACACTGGAATTGGCAGCAAAAGGATTTCTCAATGCTGTTCTTTCAGTCTTAAAAAAATAATTTTGTAATTGTTACTATTATTATCCATATGAAAGTTCTCTTCTACCTTGGTCATCCGGCTCATTACCACCTCTTCAAAAATGCAATTCGTGAATTTGGACCGGAAAAAAGTGTTGTTTTAATTAAAACCAAGGATGTACTGGAACGATTACTGATTGAAGATAAAATCCCTTATATCAATGTTGATGAATCAAGCTCCAGAAATCAGGCAGGCAAGACTTTGAAAATTGCCCGGAAGTTTGGTAAGCGAATGTTGAAAATTTATAGAATTATCAAAAAAAACAAACCCGATATTTTAACCGGAAGTGCTGCTGAACTCGCTGTACTTGGAAAGGTGCTTGGCATCCCTTCCTGCATATTTAATGAAGACGACTACGAAGTGGTAGCTCCTTTTGCAAAAATTGTAGGGCCAACTGCAACCCATTTGGTTTGTCCCGATGTTACCAGTGCCTGGAAATGGAATCATAAAAAACTTGCCTACAACAGTTACCATGAATTGGCTTATTTGCATCCCGACCACTTCACACCGGACAGAAAAAAAGTAGCTGGGATTTTTGAAGAGGGGAAGCGAAATTTCATCCTTCGGTTTGTAGAACTTGGAGCCTATCACGATGTTGGCAAAACCGGATTGACTGATGAGCTTGCAACACGGCTAATTCAAATTCTGGAACCTCACGGAAAAATTTACATCACGTCAGAAAGAGAATTACCTAAGCAATTCGAACCATATCGCATTGCCATTAAGGCAACTGATATTCATCATGCACTGTATTTTGCCGATATGCTCATTGGTGACAGTCAAACTATGACCGCTGAGGCTGCCGTATTGGGAACACCTGCCCTCCGGTACAACGATTTTGTGGGCAAACTAAGTTATCTGGAAGATCTGGAGCATAATTTCGGACTAACCTATGGATTTAAAACATCCAATAGCGAAGGCCTTATCGCTAAAGTGGCTGAAATGGTCAATAATCCTAATCTAAAGCAAGAATGGGCAGAAAAGCGCAAAGTGCTTTTGACTAAGAAAATCAATCTGGCCGCATGGATGGTAAATTTGCTTGCAAATTATCCTAATTCCCTGCCTGTTAAAAAATAATCATAGGCATTTTGCTTGCTTTCCGTACTATTTTCTATATTTGAGATTGCAAAACTATAAGGTACTAAACTCCTTTCTTTAGGTATCTTATTCAAATATCCATTTATGAAAAACTATCTACGAATAGTACTATTCCTTTTACTTACTTCGAATATTTCAAATGCTCAGGTAGTTTTTCAACATGTTGACTACAGTCAGGTTTATGACTATCTCGATGAAATGGCAAACATGAAAGTTATTGAACTGAACAGTGCCGTCAAACCATACACCCGAATATTCATTGCAGAGAAACTTTCAGAAATCAGAAATAAAAAGGAAACTCTAAACAAAAGACAGCAGGAAGAATGGAAATTTTATATGCGGGAATATTCCAAAGAACTTGATGCTTCCTCACAAACTGATTTCCTGACAAAGAAAATGTTCGGTGCTGACCGAACTAAATTCAGGGATCGCGAAAAAAGGGTTGACCTGTTTTATTTCCGCGATTCCACCTTTATGTTTACTCTTAATCCTATTCTTGGAGCTCAGTTTTGGACCAACGACAGTGGCAATGTTTATCATCGGTGGAATGGTGCTGAAATGATGTTTTATGCAGGAAAGCATCTGGGAGTTTATGCTAATCTGCGTGATAATTATATGAGTAAAGCCATCACCAGCCCTGACTTTTTAACGCAGCAAACCGGAGGCGGATTCAAAAATCCAACCTATGGTTTCAGCAACAGAGATGCTGTTGAATATTCCGAAATGCGTGGAGGTATAACTTTCAATGGCAAATGGGGATATATCGGACTCATAAAAGATCATAATGTTTGGGGGAATAATTATAATGGCGCTAATATTCTTTCATCACGTGCACCTTCTTTCGCTCAAATCAGACTTCAGGTTAAACCAAGCAAATGGCTTGAACTAAATTATTTTCACGGATGGTTATCTTCGAAGGTAATTGATACTGCCGCAACTCAATTTTATGGAACAGGAACAACCACTGCCTATGTTCCAAAATACATGGCTGCCAATTTTATTACTGTAAAACCGGTTAAAAATCTCCACTTCAGCATTGGTAATTCTATTATTTATTCCCAGGATTTTAATGCAGGATTTTTAATACCATTTATTTTCTACAAATCACTTGATCATACTTATTCAACTCTTGGAAATTCACAGCTATTTGTTGACTTAAGTGTGCGAAATTTGAAACATTGCCATTTTTATGTTACCGGATTTTTTGATGACATTTCATTTGGCAGGCTCTTCGAAGAAAATGCACTTAATCCATGGAGTATAAAAGCAGGAACCAGAATTTCCAACATCATAAAAAATGTATCGCTGACTGCTGAATATACAAGAAATAATGTTTTGGCCTATAAACATTTCAATCCTGAAACTACTTTTGAAACTACAAAATACAACATGGGTCATTACCTGCGTGATAATGCTCAGGATATTTTTCTGATGGTGTCGTTCAAACCGGTTGCCAGATTATCGGTCGACCTCATCTATAATTACTCGAATAAGGGACCCGATTACCCTGATGATCGCAATGCGGTTGATCCTGTAACAGGGCAAGACATAATTTTCACCTACCCTTTCCAGAAAAAACTGATCTGGGAGAAAACTGCCTATGCAGTCCAGGCTCAATATGACATATTAAATGATTTCACCATTAGAGCCAAAGTTGAAATGGCTGATGTTAAGGATGAGAACGGTGTTTATACCCACCCGTTGTTTCAAGGTGATCAGATGACCACCTCACTTATGTTAACAGTTGGTTTTTAAAGGCTTACAACTCGATTTGTTTGTATAACAGCCTGAATAAGGGCGAATTTGGAATTGGTTTCCCGACAGCAGGTTAATGCAGGATCTTTCCTACCTTTGCACTCCAAATATTTAGTATTATGCTACGTACACATACCTGCGGTGAATTGAATTTATCATTTGCCGGACAATCTGTTACTCTTTGCGGCTGGGTTCAAAAATCACGTGATCTTGGCGGATTAACTTTTGTTGATTTACGCGATCGCTATGGAATCACCCAGTTGATTTTCAACATGGAAACAAATGCCACTTTGTGTACTCAGGCAAGACAACTGGGGCGTGAATTTGTAATTAAAGCAACCGGAACTGTTGCTGAAAGAAGCAGTAAAAATCCAAAAATGAATACCGGTGATATTGAAATTCATGTCACACAATTTGAAATTTTAAATGTATCTATCACACCTCCGTTTACGATAGAAGAAGAAACTGATGGTGGTGATGATTTGCGGATGAAATACCGATACCTCGATTTGCGCAGGGCTCCTGTTATGAACAGTATTTTATTGCGTCACCGGATGGCTCAGGAAACCCGGAAGTATTTAGATATGCAGGGGTTTGTAGAAATTGAAACTCCTGTGCTTATCAAATCAACGCCTGAAGGAGCCCGTGACTTTGTTGTGCCTTCCAGAATGAATCAAGGTGAATTTTATGCTTTGCCACAGTCTCCACAAACCTTCAAACAACTTTTGATGGTTTCGGGATTCGATAAATATTTTCAGATTGTAAAATGTTTCCGTGATGAAGATCTTCGTGCAGACCGTCAACCGGAATTTACACAGATCGACTGTGAAATGAGTTTTATTGAACGGGAAGATATTCTCAATATGTTTGAAGGTTTGGTGAAATTTCTTTTCAAAGAAGTTAAGCAAATTGATATCCCAAAACTTGAAAGGATTTCTTATGCAGATGCCATGAAATATTATGGCAACGACAAACCCGATCTGCGTTTCGGAATGCAAATTGCTGAACTTACTTCACTGGTTCAAAATAAAGGATTCAAAGTTTTTGATGATGCTGAAGTGGTTGTTGCCATCAATGTGACAGGTGCTTCTGAGTATACACGCAAGCAGTTAGATGAGCTTACCGAGTGGGTTAAACGTCCACAATTGGGTATGTCGGGATTAATTTATGTGAAACATAACAGCGATGGTTCACTGAAATCTTCAGTAGATAAATTCTTTTCAGAAGATGAATTAAAAAAATGGGCAGCTGCAACGTCGAGTAATAACGGTGATCTGATACTTGTTTTAGCAGGGAAATCCGCAAAAACACGCAAGGCGATGTCGGAACTGCGACTGGAAATGGGAGAACGTTTGGGGCTACGGGATAAAAAAACTTTCAAATGTGCTTGGGTATTAGACTTCCCATTATTGGAACAGGATGAAGAAAGTGGCAGATGGCATGCTATGCACCATCCTTTCACATCAGCACTTCCTGAAGATCTGCATTTGCTCAATTCTGATCCGGGTAAAGTTCGTGCCAATGCATACGATATGGTTATCAATGGTGTTGAAGTTGGTGGTGGTTCGATTCGTATTCATGACAAGCAAATACAAAAGCAAATGTTTTCCCTGCTTGGATTTAGTGATGATGAAGCACAAAAGCAATTTGGTTTTTTAATGAATGCTTTTGAGTTTGGAGCACCTCCACACGGTGGTATTGCGTTTGGCTTCGACAGACTTTGTTCGCTATTTGGAGGCTCTGAATCCATTCGTGATTTCATTGCCTTCCCAAAGAACAATTCAGGCAGGGATGTGATGATCGACTCCCCTTCCATTATCAGCTTAGATCAACTTAAAGAGCTGGGAATTTCCACTAATTCACCCGCTTAAAAGCTTTTTTCACCCAACTTTTTTTGCCGCTTACCAACTTTTGCCCTCAAAATGAGGCAATTAGCTATTTTTTTGCCTACTTTTAAATTGAAAAAAAAGGCATCTTTCGGCTACTGTTTGCGTACAATCGCGAATTAACAGCGCTGATAATCACAAAAAGACAACTCAACAACCCGAAACCAAAACCAAAACCATGAATAAAATCTCCCTCCGTTTAGTGATGTTTTTCCTGATCTTCTTTGCAGGAATTACACTTACCAGAGCGCAGCAAACTGAGAGGTTTGCCGACCTGATTGTTAAGGCTCCCGGACTTGATATCTCCAAATCACTGGAGAATATCAAAACCCAATTAAACAGTGTGCATGGACTGTCTTTAATCGCTGCATACAAAAAATCGGACATGCTTCATTTCCGCATCGATCGCCAAATACATGCAGATAACAGTGTAGTATATACGCTGTTCCCTGACTTAACATTTACAATAATTGAAGACAGAGATGCAGTCAAGGCATTGGTTGATGAAGCAACGCTTCCTAAAAATGACATTGCAACACCAGCAAAAACAAAAACTGAATAACCCTAAAAACTAAGCAAACATGAGAACAAACATACACTCACTTTTAAGAATGTTTCTGGTTTCCTTTGTAATGGGAATCATGATAATTCCGGGTTCTTTAAAAGCGCAAATTACCAATGGTAATTTTGAAATCGGTGCCGGATTAGGTTTTACAAACTGGACCACGGTCAATGATGTTAACAATGCCTGGTACTGCGGAGCTCTAGGTGCTCAGGCCGGTGTTCGCGGGGCATTTATTTCCAATAATGGTGGAACATCATTAGCCTACAATAAAGGGAACCCCAGAATATCGCATTTTTATCAGGCAGCTGTCAATATACCTGCCGGACAGAACATTCTTCAATTTAACTGGAAAGCATTTGGTGAAAATAACTACGATTTCGTAGAAGTTTTTTTAGTTCCCAATGGTACCCCGGTAACTGCAGGTATCCGTATGGGGATTATCAATCGTGTTGGTGGTCCGTATCAGGGTCAGTCGGCATGGCAATTGGTAAATGTTAATTTGGGATGTTTTGCTGTAGCCCAATCGAGAACCATTGTATTCAGCTGGGTGAACGATGGATCATTAGGAACTGATCCTCCCGGATGTATTGATAACGTAACATTAATTACCAACCCGCTTCCTGTAACAGGTTTAACATGTGCCAATGCAGTTAATATTGCCGCTTTGCCATATAATGTTGCCGGAGAAAGTACAGCTTGTATGGGAAATGATTATACTGCTGCTACACCTGGAATTTGTAATGGAACATTTGCTTTCGGAGAAGATAAAGTTTATTCCTACACAGCAACCGGCACTGAATGTATCAGTATCACTTTAACAGGAACAAGTACCGATGATATAGGCTTTGCAGTTTATCAGGGCTGTCCTGGTGGAGGTGGTGTTTGTATTGGAAGCGGTGGTCCTGCAACATCAAACATTTTATCAGGTAGTGTTACACTTCCCGCAGCCGGTACGTATTACATTATAATAGATTCGCGAAATCCATCGAGCAGTGTGAGTTATAACCTGCTTGTAAATTCCTTTGGTTCAGGTGCATTTAATGATGCACCCTGGCAGGCGCAACCTTTACCATTTAATATTCCGATTGCGGGAAACAATACATGCTCCGGCGGTTCCGATGAACCGGTACAACCGGCATGTTTTTTACCAGCAGTTGGTAATGTTATGAATTCTGTTTGGTTTAGTTTCACAGCACCTGCTTCAGGATGTGTAAAAGTGAAAACCATTCTGGGAACTTTAAGAAATACCCAAATTGCATTATTTGGTCCTGTCTTAGGAACCATTCCTGCAGGATCCGGAAATACTCTTGTTCAGAGAAACTGTAATCAGGATCAGGCTGCATGCGGAACAAACCAATATGCGAATTCCGAATTTACTGCTTCTGCACTCTCTCCCGGATTCACCTATTATATTATGGTGGATGGTTTTGGAAATACAACAGGAAGTTTCTCTATTTATATTATAGATGGTGGAATCGGATGCGTGAATCAGTTCCCACCTACTCCGGGACAAGATTGTTTATCACCTTTCCCTGTTTGCAAAACTTCTATCAACATTGCTAATCCCGGTCCACAGGCATTTGGTTCTTTCTGTGATTTCCCGAATGGCGTAAATTGTCTTGCTTCAGGTGAACGAGGTTCATACTGGTATAAAATAGCAATTTCAGGAGCTGGATTTTTAGAATTTGATATTGTACCAAACGACTGGCCCGGCCCACCTTCTACTGCTGCAACAGATTACGATTTTGCAATCTGGAAAACTAAAACAGCAGGAGTTCCCGGACCGGCTAATTGTGGCAACTTAGGAACAACTGCTCCAGTTTCCTGCAATTACAGTGCCCTGGGTGTATCTGGTTTATTCAGTGCTGCGAATGGTGTTTCACCTGCCGCCTTCCCCGGATTTGGTGGAGCTTATCAGCAGCGTATTACAGTTGCAGCTGGTGATGAATATTACCTCAACATCAGTAACTTCTCGAATAGTACTTCCGGATTTACATTAAACTTCTCAGCAACCGCACCTATCGCATATACACCTGCTGCAGGTGGTAATTTATTATGGACAGGTAGCTTGAGCACCGATTGGTATAATCCTGAAAACTGGGGAGGATGCGCAGTTCCAAACTGTGTTTATAATGTTGTTATCCCGGCCGCTCCGGTTAATCAACCAAATATTACCGGATTAACTGCCGTTTGTGGAAGTGTCGATATTAATATTGGCGCTACCCTCTCTATGGCTGCGAATTCTCAGTTAAAAGTCTGCAACAATTTTGTAAATAATGGCTCACTCTTGGCTTCTGCAAATTCAACTATCCTAATGCAAAGTGATTCGGCTGTACAAAATCAGTCAATGACCGGAGCACTTACAGGAGCAAATGCTTTGTGGAACCTCACCGTTTCAAAACCTACCACAGTTGGCGGAAATACGGTTACACTTAACAACGACCTCGATAATCGTGGTAACTTCATAGTTAACACTACCAACAGCGGCGGAAGTTTTAATGCAAGCGGGCGTTATCATAAAGTAGCAGGAAACTTCACTGTTTGGTATGCCTCATTACCTTATGGTGTTTATTCAGCTGCCTCAACACTTGAATTTAACGGCACAGCAAATCAAAATTACTTCAACAGAGGATCTTTAAATAGCGTTCTCATGAATAGCGGTGTTGGCGGACTTGTCACATTAGGAAACAGTGGCGCTACTGACTGGATGCTTATCGGAGGAACGTTGACACTTACTAACGGAAGAATCCTTACAGGTGCAAACAGAGTAAATGTCATCAACAGTGCAACCGCTGCTGTAAATACAGGAAATGTTAACAGTTATGTTGAAGGTACACTTAAGCGGAATTTACTTGCAGCCGGTGGAGCTTATGACTTCCCTGTAGGAACAGCTTTGAGAGGTTATCAAAGGATCAATTTCAATATTAATAATCCTAATCCTAAAACCAATATGCAGGTATCATTTAATAATGCTGCACCAGGTGCTTACCCTGTTTTAGGTCCTGAATGTGTTACTGCTTTATTCGATCAAACTGCATTGAACCACGGATTATGGTCAGTCTTCACCACACCTCCATCAGGTTCCTCACCTACCTTCAGTGCTACTGCATACAACAGAAGTTACTCGAATCCACAATCAGGATTTACCATCATGAGTAAATACTTGTCTAACCCTTGGACATTAGAAGGAGTATGTGTTCCGGCATCGCCAATTACTGCTATTCAGCGAAGTGGTATGACTACTTTAAATACAGGATTACAACTGGCGATTGCACAAGCACTCACACCTCTGCCAATTGATTTGCTCTCGTTTGACGCTTACCCTAAAGCAAAATCAATTACTTTAAAATTTGTAACTGCTTCTGAAGTTAATAACAGAGGATTCGAAATTCAACGTAGTTTGTCACCACCTGAGTTCAAAAACATAGGATGGGTAGATGGTCATGGAACCACAAGTGAAATTCATGAGTATTCTTTCGATGATCGTGATGTTGTTCCGAACAATACTTACTACTACAGGTTAAAACAAATCGATTTTGATGGCAAATCAGAATTCTCTGAAATTGTTGCTGCTAAAATTACCGGGTCAAACTTCTTTATGAATGTGATTCCAAACCCTTATTCAGGAAAAACCAATATTACCTTCTCTCTCGAAAGTGAAGCAGATGTTAGTATTGAAGTTTTGAATACTATGGGTCAAAGAGTAGCAATTCTTGATCAGGGCATGAAAGCAAAAGGCGATTATCGCTATGATTTCAGTGCTAAAGAAAAAGGTTATGCAACCGGAATGTATACTGTTCGTGTTATTGTGAATGGCGAAGTTCACAGCAAACGAATTGTTGAACTTGATTAAAGTCTGATTTTAAGTCATAAAAAAAGGCTGCTTCTTCTGAAGCAGCCTTTTTTTATGGAACCATTTCCCGGAAATACAGCGAGGGTATAAAAATCATTTTCTCTTGATTACTGATCACTGATCCCGGTTCGTAGACGCATGGCAATGCGTGTCTACATTGTCATTGATCACTGGTTCGTAGACGCATTAAAATGCGTCTCTACATTGCCACTGATCCCGGTTCGTAGACGCATTGAAATGCATCTCTACATTGCCACTGATCCCGGTTCGTAGACGCATGGCAATGCGTCTCTACATTGTCACTGATCACTGAT
>CAUJFJ010000179.1 GCA_963169675.1 Bacteroidota bacterium | reverse complement strand
ATCAAAACATACGGTTGAATTTACAGCAGTTAAAGTTCCTGCTGAAGGAGCGTCAACATTGAATGCTGCACCAGCAACATCAAGAGATGCACAAATAGTTCCGCCACCCTGAACTAATAATCCGTTTACATCAAATCCGGTGGTAACACCAGGAATAACGATGCTTAGATCCAAAGTTGCTGGATTGTAAACCAATGTGTGTATAGTATAAGTTCCACCAGTTGTTACCGTGAAAACCGGAGCTGCATTTACCTGTTCGATAACAAGTCCGGCACCTGAAGTCAGTACATAAATTAATTGAAAATTATTTGGGATGACAGCATTTCCGGAAGGATTTGCAGTCAGTGTTACCGGACTACCAGCAGCACAGGTTGACGCATTCACAGCAACCAGTGTTCCTGCATCAGGATTAGCAATTGTAACCGGAGCACCTGTAACATCAAGTGATGCACAAATACTTCCACCACCTTGAACCAATAATCCGTTCACATCAAAACCTGTGGTTAATCCGGGAGTAACAATACTTAAATCAAGTGTTGCAGGATTGTAAACCAAAGTATGAATAGTGTAAAGATCCGGAGAGCTAACGGTAAAAGAAGGAGTCGCATTTACTTGTTGAATAACCAGATTCGGTCCTTGAGTTAATACATAAATAGTTTGGTATCCCGGAGGAACGGAAGCATTTCCATTTGGAGTTGCTGCAATGGTCACATTACTTCCATCGAAGCAAAATTCAGGAGAAACAGCAGTTAAAGTACCTGCATCAGGTTGATCAACTGTAAATGCAGCACCTGCCACATCCAAAGCAGCACAAATACTTCCACCACCCTGAATCAGCAAACCATTCACATCGAATCCGGTTGTAACACCAAAAACAACTGTACTCAGATCAAGCGTAGCGGGATCATAAACGAGTGTATGAATAGTATAATTACCTCCTGCACTTACAACGAAAAAAGGAGATGTGTTAACTTGTTCAATAACCAGTCCTGCACCTGAAGTCAACACATATAATGTGGAAAAACCTACAGGTACAACCGGAGCTGAAGCAACAGAAGCAGCCAATTCAGCTGTTCCTGCTTTGATACATTCATTAGCATTGATGGCGGTTAATGAACCTGCATTAACATTACAAGCCGAAGAAATGCTAACAGTATAATCTTCTGTTTCACCTAAAATATAATTTCCACAAGGTGCCGGAGCTCCAAATCTTCTTACCACAACACGAGCTGCTACATCGGCAGAACCAACTGTTGATGGAATTTGAATTGTTCCGGAAACATTGCCGTTTCCATTACCTGAATAAACCAGTTCACCGGCATCAGAGAAATCTCCGTTGTCGTTGAAATCGATCCAGATACGGGCACTAAAAAATGAAAACAACAAATTATTGTCGGTTTCAATAGTAAAGGGAACAGAGCCGCCTGGAGTTACTGCTGTAGACTGAGCAGTAAAATTGGCGTACCCATTATTGTTTCCACTTTGATTGTTAATCGTGCCCAGTTCGAATCGATCGATCCAGACACGTCTGCCGAATATTGACTGGCCCTGGGAATTACACAAAGACTGAGCCTGAGCTCCAAGCGTTGTGAATAGTCCCAAAACCATCGCCAAAAACAGCATGCGCGTTCGCATTTTGTAATTGTTGTAGTTTTTCATGAGGATATTGATTTAGGTTAGTTAATTTCTTTTTAAAGGAAGATCCGTTTCGGGAACTTAGAATCAGGAACACAAGCACATCTATTTTTGTTTAAGTTTAAATGTTAATTATTAAACATAATTTTTAAAGTACAACAATATATGAGATTTGTCTAAAAAGTCATTTTTTAATGATTCAACATCAGAATCGGTCCATAAAATACATCTATTATACTTATATTCAATATATTAAAATAAATTCCTGACAAAAGAAAAATGGATTCCATCCTGAAAATCATTGAATTTGTTATTGATTTCGATTTACATTTTGTTTAACATATTAAGTATTTAATTAATCAAGTAGGGTTCAAAAAAGTGCATACAACAAACCCTTCAGTCACCATTCGGTTCCTTATCTTTGTTGCATCGCTATGAATCGTAACTTCAATGACCTTCTGAACCTGGCATCACATCTGACATTCAGGAGGGTTTTCAATTTTGGAAAAGTTGCCGGCAGCTATTTTATTTCAAAATGGACGGGGAAGGTGCGACATGCCGGGATGCCGGTTTCATTATCTTTTGAACCCACGACATCCTGTAATTTAAGATGTCCGGAATGTCCCAGTGGCTTGAGATCATTTACCCGACCAACGGGTATGTTAGATCCTGTTTTTTTTAGGAAGGTAATAGATGATGTGCATAAGGAATTATTGTATTTGGTATTTTATTTTCAGGGTGAGCCCTATTTAAATCCGTCGTTTCTGGAGCTGGTATCTTATGCAACTTCAAAAAAAATATACACCGCAACTTCCACCAATGCACATTATTTGAATGATGAGAATGCAAAAAAAACTATTCAATCGGGATTAGACCGATTGATCATATCAATTGATGGAACTACACAGGAAACTTATTCCAGTTATCGGGTAGGCGGAGACTTAGAAAAAGTTGTTGCAGGTGCTCGCAACATAATCAAATGGAAGAAAGCATTGAAGTCATCGACACCACATGTTATTTTTCAGTTTTTGGTGGTGAAGCCAAACGAGCATCAAATGAATGATGTGTTAACACTAGCAAAAGAAATAGGTGTTGATGAAGTTGCATTCAAGACTGCGCAGATATATGATTACGAAAACGGCAATAATTTAATTCCAGAGAACACCAGTTATTCACGATATCAGAAAAACGCTTCCGGTAAATGGGAGATTAAAAACCGGTTATTAAATCATTGCTGGAAATTGTGGCATTCCTGTGTTATTACCTGGGATGGAAGAGTTGTTCCGTGCTGTTTCGATAAGGATGCTGAATATGTGATGGGTGAATTAAAAACAAATGGTTTTCAATCTATATGGAAAAATGAAAACTACCGCAATTTTCGTGCATCAGTATTACGATCGAGAAGTGAAATAGAAATGTGCAAAAATTGCACAGAAGGAACTAAGGTGTGGACTTAGTTCAATTGCGCAGTGAGCTGACGAATAGGAATTGGTGTCTTCTGAATTTTTTTCATCCCACCGGAAATATTATAAATATTTTTAAATCCCAGTCTGCGTAAAATAGAAGCAGCAACCATAGAACGGTAACCACCGGCGCAATAGATATAAATATTTTTTTCCCGATCTAATTCTTTAACCTTTTGTTCGAGTTTAAACAACTCAATTAATTTTGCACCGGCAACAAATCCGGGCACCCATTCATCCGGATAACGTACATCGAGCACCATATTATCGGTATACCTGTAATTGTGCGAAAAAAGAATCGCATCAACCGAAGGGATGGAGTCAATTTCCTCACCTGCTTTTATCCATGCATCGATACCTCCTTCAAGATAACCGATAACATTTTCATAGCCTATTCTTGATAACCTTAAAACGGCTTCTTCATTTTTTCCTGCTTCGGTAACCAGTACAAGTGATGTTTCAGGTTTGAGCAAACCGCCGGCTACCATTGCAAACGAACCATCGAGTCCAATATTGACAGATCCCGGAATAAATCCTGCTCCAAATGCATCTGCAGTTCTGCAATCTATAACTATGATGTTTTGATTTTCAATTCTGGTTTTGAGTTCTGCAACAGTAATTGGTCTGTTATTTCTTCTAATTACAGCATCTATACTTTCATAACCTTTGCGATTAATTACAGCATCCATAAAAAAATATGCTGGAGGATCATTTAATCCTTCAGTAACTAATTTCACAAAATCTTCTTTAGAACGTGCTTTGAGTGCATAGTTCTGATGTTTCTGAATTCCGATTGTTGAAAATGTTTCCTTTCCAATCGATTTACCACAAGCTGAGCCAGCTCCATGTCCCGGATAAACTACAACATAATTTGGAAGCGGTTTCAGCTTCGATTCAATAGATTCGTAAAGCATCCCGGCCAACTCAAATTTCGTTAGGTTTTCCTTAACTGCCAGATCTGGCCGACCAACTTCACCCACAAAAAGAGTATCGCCGGTAAAAATTGAATGCGGGTGATGTCTTTCATCTAACAGCAAAAAACAACTCGATTCCAGAGTGTGTCCTGGTGTATGCAGAACTTTCAGGGTTACCCGGCCAATGGCGAACTCCTGTCCATCGTCAGCACATATAATTGAATATGAGGGCTTTGCGGTTGGTCCGTAAACTATTTTGGCACCTGTTTTTGCTGCCAGATCCAGATGACCGCTCACAAAATCGGCATGAAAGTGTGTTTCAAAAACATATTTAATCACAGCTCCCCGGCTTTTGGCAAGTTCCAGATAGGCCGAAACCTCCCTCATAGGGTCAATAATAGCTGCTTCCCCGTCTGACTCAATATAATAGGCAGCTTCTGCCAGACAGGAAGTATAAAGTTGTTCGATATACATCGGAATTATTCGAGGTAGCTAAAATAGCTTCAGGTATTTGAGTGGGACATGACTTTTATCATTTCAATCTTTGATTAAAATCAGAAGAACTGGTATTGTGATAGGAAAAAAACTGCCATTTCACTATGTTTGTACCATGAAAGGGCGGAAGTGGAAGATTGAAATCATAATTGGTGCACTATTGGTTGCTGCCACAATTTTCGCATTTACTGTACTTTTCGATATTTCATCCAGCATAGCTGTTTTGTATGTAATTCCGGTATTGATGACCCTTTTTCATCCCGGAAGATTTATATCTGCCGCTGCAACAGTTCTCGGGACTTTATTCACGCTGGCAACTTTGTTTTATTTCAACTTCAGTGTACCGGCAATCATGGATACCACCATTGCAGCCAGTGGGATCTGGATCGCCTTTTACTTCATCATCAAATATAAAACCCAAATGCTTTCCGATTCCAAGAACCGGGAACGATTGCATGCTTTGTTTGACTATGCAACAGAGGGAATTATAATTGCCAGTCAGAAAGGCCAAATAGTAATGATTAATCCCATTGCTGAAAAAGTTCTTGGCTATGATCCGGGTGAACTTAACGGAAAACAAATTGAAGTGTTAATCCCTGACAGAATGTCGGAGCGCCATGTAAAACATCGCGAGAAGTTTTCACACAATCCGCAACCCAGGCCTATGGGGAAAGGTATGGAGTTGTTTGCTAAAAAGAAAGATGGCACTGACTTACCGGTCGAAATCAGTTTGAGCAATTTCGAGACTAGTGAAGGCATGTTTGCGATTGCCTTTATGATTGATATTTCGGAAAGGAAAAAATCGGAAGAAATGCTGCATAAAGAAAAGGAGCTTGCGCAGATGTATCTTGATATTGCTCCTGTAATTTTTGTGGTTATTGGCAGAGATGAAAAAGTAACCCTGATCAATCAGAATGGATGTCAGATTCTGGGATTCAGTGAACAGGATATCGTAGGTAAAAACTGGTTCAATAATTTTGTAGAAGCTGGTTCCAGAGAAGATTCCAGAAGTAATTTCAATCTGATGATGGATGGCAAAATCAGTTCTGTCGCTCCCTATGAAAATACCATAATTACTGCTTCCGGTCAGAACCGGACCATGACCTGGAAGAACTCGTTGATACGCGATGAACAGGCAAGGCCCATTGCTGCACTTAGTGCAGGCGAAGATATTACTGAAAGAAAACATCATGAAACACTGATAGCAAAGGCAAACAGTGACTTGAAAAAATACTCAGATGAAATTCTTCAGTTGAATGCAGATCTCGAGAAACGTGTTCAAACCCGTACAGAAGAACTCGGAGAATTGGTTCATAAACTGGAACACACGAACAGTGATCTTGCCATCGAAATTAAAGAACGTAAACAAGCAGAAGAGTTACTTGAAAAGAACCGGGAAGAATTAAAACTTGCTCTTATAAAAGAAAAAGAACTCAGTGAACTGAAGTCGCGTTTTGTTACTATGGCATCACATGAGTTTCGTACACCTTTGAGCACTATTTTATCATCGGCTTCACTCATTTCCAAATACAATGAGCCGGGACACGATGAAAAAAGATTCAAACACATTGATCGGATTAAATCTTCCGTAACTAATCTAACTTCTATTCTGAACGATTTTCTATCTCTTGGAAAACTGGAAGAAGGAAAAGTATCCTGCTCGCCTACTCCATTCGACATCACAGAACTCGGACATGAACTTGTCAACGAAATGAAAGAAGTTGCAAAAGCGGGGCAACAAATACAGTATGGACACAAAGGCAGCGACACCAAAGTGTTACTCGATAAAAACCTGACACGCAATATCTGTTTGAACCTGCTTTCGAATGCTATCAAATATTCGAATGAAAACAAAAGCATCCGGTTCATTACGGAAATTAAAGATAAGGAACTAACCATCCGTATTGCTGATCAGGGCATTGGCATTCCTGAGGAAGAGCATCAGCATATTTTTGAACGATTCTTCAGAGCTAATAATGCGGCAAATATTCAGGGTACCGGACTGGGGCTGAATATAGTTAAGAAGTACGTTGACCTTTTGCAGGGATCAATTACTTTCGAAAGCACATTTGGCAAGGGAACTACTTTTGTGGTGATTCTGCCATCTGAATTAACTGAAAATTGAAATCATTAGAAAGAAATATTATCGCTTAACACAAAAAATACCTATTTTAGCATCGGGCAATCCATTAAACTATGAAGAATATATTACTTATTGAAGATAATCTGGAAATGAGAGAAAATACTGCTGAAATACTGGAGCTCGCAGGCTACCATGTAATAAGTGGTGAAAATGGTAAAATCGGAGTTGATCTTGCTACCAAACATCTCCCGGATCTCATTATTTGTGATGTGATGATGCCGGAGCTCGATGGTTATGGTGTACTTCATATCCTGAGTAAACATCCTAAGACTGCCGGAATTCCATTTATCTTCCTTACAGCTAAAGCTGAAAAAGAAGATTTCCGTAAAGGAATGAATCTGGGTGCCGATGACTACATTACTAAACCTTTCAATGATGTAGAATTACTGGATGCTATTGAAACGCGATTCCGTAAGACTGATATTCTCAAGAAAGAATTTGCCAAAAATGCAGAAGGCCTGGAAGATTTCATGAATAAAGCAGAATCTTTTGATGCTCTCATAAAACTAACCGGCGATAGAAAATGCAAAACGTTTAAGAAGAAAGACCCTGTATTTTCTGAAGGAAATTATCCTGCAGGAGTTTGGTTTATCAGTAAGGGAAAAGTGAAAACTTTTAAATCAAATGAAGATGGTAAAGAATACATTACCGGATTATATAAAGAAGGAGACTTCATTGGGTACACTGCTATTCTCGAAGATAGCAATCTGACTGAATCTGCTGCAGCTCTGGAAGAATCTGAAATATGTCTGATACAACGTCAGGATTTTTTGACCTTACTCTATACTAACCGTGAAGTAGCCAATAAATTTATAAAATTGCTTTCCGATAACCTGGTTGAGAAAGAAGAGCGCCTGCTTAGTCTTGCCTACAATTCCGTTCGCAAACGTGTTGCTGAAGCATTGCTTATGTTACGCGACCGGTATAAAGAAGACAATAAGGATGAGTTCAGCATGCATATCTCGCGAGAAGATTTATCCAATATTGTTGGTACTGCTACTGAATCGCTCATTCGTACACTTTCCGACTTCAAAGAAGAAGGATTAATTGAACTGAAAGCCGGTCTGGTTCGTATTGTGGATGCCCGCAAGTTGGAACACATGAAATTCTGATTCATTTTACCAAATTATTACATAAAAATCCTTCCTTAAGTATTGCTTTCTTAGCTAATTTACCTACATTTAAACAGGTAAATACTGCTAAAGGATGCCATTGACTTTGTTTCATATTCCAATTCATGTTGCAAGGATATTATTTAATCTTCCTATACTTTTTGTCTTATCTGCTGCATGTAGTTTACCACTGGCAGCTCAAACAACGTTCACCAATAAAGGTTTTGAAAAGGGAACATTTTTAATCTGGCAAGGTGCCTCCGGAAGTTGTTGTCCGGTGTTAGCACCAATCCAGGGAATTGTCATC
>CAUJFJ010000178.1 GCA_963169675.1 Bacteroidota bacterium | reverse complement strand
CGTGTCTTTGTCTGCCAATACTTTTATAAAGCCATCTGTATCCATACTGGCACGAGCTCTGCCACTTGCTTTGAATGGGAAATTCCCGGTCTTGTATTCCCTTTTTGCTGCTTTCAATTCCTCTTCGGTGTAACCAACCGCAGCAACTTCAGGCCACGTATAAACTACACCCGGAATAAGCAGATAATTAATATGTGGTTTTTGTCCAGCTAATACTTCTGCCACAAAATCACCTTCTTCTTCTGCCTTATGAGCTAACATGGGACCTTTGATAA
The DNA here is from genome assembly GCA_963169675.1 of Bacteroidota bacterium. Lineage (GTDB taxonomy): Bacteria > Bacteroidota > Bacteroidia > AKYH767-A > OLB10 > JADKJB01. The sequence continues at coordinate 5,021 of CAUJFJ010000178.1, read as the reverse complement.
CATCACCAAAAGCATATATCCACGCAACGTTAGTCTGCAGGTGTTCATCAACCAGAATTTTCCCACGCTCATCTGCTTTTACTCCTGCTGCTTCGAGACCCAGATTCATGGTAAACGGTGTGCGCCCAACACTAAGCAGACAATAATCGCCTTCCAATGTTATATCTTTTTCTGATTTGAGATTCTTCGCAGTTACCTGCACCTTATTTCCAGTTGATTTAGCACCACTAACTGCATGACCTAAATAAAATTCGAATCCTAACTTCTTTAGTGATTTTTCAAGTTCTTTACCCAATGCCCGATCCATGGTACCAATAATTGCATCGGTATATTCAATCACCGAAACTTTGGATCCCAACCGTGCATAAACTGATCCAAGCTCGAGACCAATCACACCACCTCCAATAATAATCAAATGTTTTGGAATCTCTTTCAAATTCAAGGCTTCCGTAGAAGTAATGATGCGTTTCTTATCTACTTCAACTCCTTTTAAAGAAGCAGGTTTGGAGCCTGTTGCAACAATGATTTTAGGTGCGCTTAGTGTCACAGCTGCTTTCCCTTCATTACTAACTTCAACTGTAGTGCTATTCACAAAAGTACCATGTCCCTGAAAAACGGAAATTTTATTTTTCTTCATCAAAAAATTGATACCGTCAACGGTTTGTTTCACAACTCCGTCTTTACGAAGAATCATTTGCGGAAGATTGGGCAATACTTTCTCCACGTCAATCCCATGTGTCTTAAAATTATGAACCGCATTATGATAATGTTCTGATGAATCGAGCAACGCTTTAGATGGAATACATCCAACATTCAGACATGTACCCCCGAGCGAAGCATACTTCTCTACCAATGCTGTTTTCATACCTAACTGCGCACAGCGTATAGCGGCAACATATCCACCGGGACCTGAACCTATTATTATAACATCAAATTTTTCCATTTCGAATACTTAACTTCCTTTAAAATAATTTCTGAATACTTATACATTAAACACCAAACTTTATTCCGAAGTATAATGTCTATTTCCGTTTCGATACAAACAAGAATATGACCATCCCAATAGTACCAAAAATTGCAATAATTCCAAGTACATCACCGGTACGGGAGTGCAGGGTAATTTCTGAATTTGCATTTATGGTTGCTGCAATAGCATCTTTCTGCCACCAGGAAGTAGCCTGAAGAATATCGCCGCGCTGATTGATGAAACATGATATTCCGGTATTTGCAGAGCGGGCAATACTTCTGCGACATTCAATGGCACGCAATCTGGCATACTGTAAATGTTGTCTGTAACCCGGAGTATCACTCCACCATCCATCATTCGTGATAATAAAGATCAATGATGCATTCTGACGTATATACTTCGCGAGATAATCGCCATAAATGGATTCATAGCAAACCACAGGCGCAATACCTAAACCATTCTCATCTTTAAAAACGGTAGGCACTTCCTGTACACCCAGACTTCCCGACATCCCGCCAAGGTCAATTGCAAAAGCATCGAGATACTTGAATAATGCCGGGTATGGCATTTTTTCTACTCCGGGAACTAACTTCGACTTATGATGTATTTGCGTGTTCCCATTCTTGTCAAGGAAAAGTGCTGTATTGAAAGAATCATAATATCCGGGTGAATCGGTGAACTTTCTGGCTGTGGCAGACCGTTGCGTGCTATCTTCATAAAATCGGTTCGAAGCTAAACCGATGACCCATTTCAAATTGGAATATTTATTGAGAAAATCCTTAAGCATTACTGTTTGAGGGTGCCTTCCGATTTCTTCTTCCCAAATTCCATCCGGCAGTGCGGTCTCAGGTGCAACAACATAATCGGTGCTGTCGGTGCAAACTGAATTTGCCAACTCCAGTATTCTGTCGAGTTGTTGTTGCGACGACATACCTGAAAATTTTTCATTGTACGGATCCACATTCGGTTGAATCACTGCAATATTTACCGGATCTACTTTTTCTTCGTAGGTATGATAACGGATTACCGAATAAGTAACTGGTACCAGCAGAATTATCGCAACCAGTAATTGCTTCTTACCCCTTTTATATTCTTCAATATCAAATAATCTCCCCGCCAAAATCTGGTAAAGCAAAATATTAATTACAAAAATCCAGATGGTACCACCAAGCACTCCGGTAAATTCATACCATTGAATCAATTGCACCCATGAAGCAAAACCATTTCCAAAAGTCAGCCAGGGCCATGACAAATCCCAAGCCATGTGAACATGTTCAAAGGCGACCCAAAACACAATGAGCGAAAGATAACCATAGCCAATACCAAGTTTTCGTTTTACTTTGTGAAAGGCAATGAATATTAGTGCCATAAAAAGTGCATTGCAAACAATTGCGGCAATAGCACCAAATAAGCTGGCGTATTTTACCCACCAGGTTGTGAGTATATTAAAAGTTAAAAAGGAGAAATATGCAGCAAAAAACAAAAAACGTTTCCCGTAAACCTCCGGATTACGCGAAAATACATCTTCAGCAAGCAAAATAGGAATCAGGGCTACGAATAACAGCGGTGCGAATCCACCGGCAGGCCATGCTATAGAGAGCAAGAGACCTGATAATAGTGAAGCTGTTAAAATTCCGGATCGGGTCCGTAATACCTGCATAAATCAACTTTTGCAGGCAAAAATAGTGACTTTAACAGAGAAAACAGCAATTATCGCATCAAATACATTTTACCCCAGCCTTTGGTAAAGAATTTGTCAGCTTCGGTTTCACGCTTCTCAATGGCACTGCCTTTTAATAACGAAAGCACCCGATACAAATAAACACCATTTGCAAGCTGATCACCAAATTCATCTTTACCATCCCAGGCATATTCAGAAATATTCTTACCGATTCGAATTTGTCCCAGTTCCTGAGTAGTTATTTCCCGAATCACTTTACCCGTAACAGTCATAATCTGAATTTTGAAATATTCAGGTATTTCAGATCCTGTTAAAGTGAAAACAAAACGCGTTGAAGTTGAGAATGGATTCGGATAATTAACGAAATTAGTAATCGATGCCTTATTGATAACCTCAAAGGTGATTTTGTAATTATTGACTCCAGATAAATTTCCCGATACATCAGTAGCCTGAACCCACAACTCATAAATTCCATCTTTGGTGAGTGTAGGACTGTAATCGATTTTGAAGATATTATCAGGTAGATTTGCCGGACACCATTTCAGGTTGTTGGTTCCGGTTCCTGCACAGGCAAGTGGTTCAAAACTTAAATTCGATTGAACGCCATCAGGATCTTTCAGAAACACCTGCCAGTCACTGGTATCATTCAATGCTAAATTTTTATTCTCATCTTTCAGTCGGATCAGGATATTTGGTTTGCCTGAAACAATATCTCCATTCATGATGTGAATTCCATCGAAGGTAACATCCAAAATAGGGTTGGTAATATCGCGATCGACATTAAACTTAATCTCAGCAAGGTTATTGAAATGATATTGCTCGAGCTGATCATTACGTGGATTGGCTTCAATCCAGAGTGAATTCAAACCGGGTAAACCGCCTGTGCTGAATGTAACGCTGCCAATTAAAGTGTCACCAGGTGCTAATGGTTTATATCGTGGAGAACTCAAATCGTGACGAGCTCTTACCACATCATAAACATAAAAATCTACCAGCACTGAATCGGCATTTACATTTCCGATATTCTCGATAGCCATTTTCATGGTTACATCTTCCCCTTCTGAAAGCGTATCTTTATTCAGCTCAAAGAAACGTGCCGGATTGAGAGCAAGTTCCGGAATTTCATCATAATAAATCTGCCAGCGATTTAATTGTGGAGGAGTATATCTTAATTCATCCTGCAAATAAGCTCTCAATCGCAATTTCGGATAAATGGATGCATCAATTGTATTTATGTTTAAATCCATTGTCGAAACAGGTATTCCGGTAAATCCGGTAATAGGTTCTTCCAATCCGCTGGAGCGGATACCAATGATATCGACATAAGCAGAATCCTGCTCGGGAATTGTTTCCAATGGAGCTTGTTCCCAATGGAAAGAAGTCCATGATGTAGCAGGTCCGATTGGCACAGAATTCACAAAACCTTTAGTCCAGTTACCACCTAAATCGGCTGCCAGTGTTATATACGTTCTGGAACTGTCACCAATTGATTCCATGGTGGTGGTATTGTCTCCTTTTTTTGTAAAGAAGATGTAGGGTTGATTATCGCCGAGATCACCGATACTGTCGCTTCCATAAGATGAAAACCAATTTTTTAATGCGGGATCCCATGTATTCCATTGTGAAAACTTAACGTTGAACACCGAATAAGCAACTACATAATTTCCATTGGGAATACCATTTAACATTGTCAACATCGATTGCCGATCATCCAATGAATCCATTCTGAAAATAAAATAATACTCAGGACGTGAACGACATGTTCCGGTTCCGGTAACGGGATTATATTGATTGTGATTTCCGAAATTATACTGATCGGTTGACCAGGGTTTCAATGTTATACTGTCGAGAACTACAATATGCATGGAAGCAGCACCGCCACACATCTGATAATCGATAACTACGTTATTGATTTCATAAGATGGATTCAGGAAGCTGTTCGGTGATTGGAAATTCCTCACAAAAACTGAAGATGTATTCGTTACAAATGTGAATGTGGAGTCATAACTATTCACATAATCTATATTGGTGAAGGCATCTTTCTTGAATTGAGAATAATGCGCCTGTGACCATCCTGTAAGAGCAGGTTTATGAATAAACGAACTTTCTTTCCACGTAGGGTGAATGGTATCGCCGGGCATTGAATCGCGGCTTACTCTCCAGTAATAAACCAAATCGGATTGCAATGTAAATGGTAGCGCCCATTTAACTACCCCACCCACACTTGTGATTGTAGTTTGTTGAAGGAATGGACTGCTGAAAGTATCAACCGTATCAATTTGAAAATCGTAGGGAGTTGCCGGCGCAAATGGATTTACTGTAGATGCTTTCAATTCAATAGTATCATTAGGCACTATAGCAAATTCTGCAGGA
>CAUJFJ010000177.1 GCA_963169675.1 Bacteroidota bacterium | reverse complement strand
TTTTCAGGGAGCAACTAACTCACAGGTTGTTAGCCTGTTCAAAACAAAATGGAGCTGTAAATGTGTCCCGGAAGGGCATCCAGAACTCCCGCAATTATCCCCGCCTCGTTTCGTACTCTAGGTTGGTAGTGTTCATTTTTGATAAACAACTGATAATTAGTTCAATAACATTGACTTCAGGTTGGGTTTCCACTTGTCCTCTTCCCTAATTTTCCGTATCTTCGCACCTTCTTTTTAGAAAATGAGTTACAAAGAATATAAAAAGCTGGATCTCCCTGAAGTCGGAAACCGTATATTGGATTTCTGGACCAAAGAATCTGTGTTCGAAAAGAGTGTTGAAAGTCGCGAAGGCCGTCCAACATTTACCTTTTATGAAGGACCGCCATCTGCAAACGGATTGCCTGGTATTCACCACGTGATGGCTCGTACCATCAAGGATATTTTTTGCCGTTACAAAACACTGAAAGGTTTTCAGGTGAAACGCAAAGGTGGCTGGGATACGCATGGCTTACCAATTGAATTGAGTGTTGAAAAAACTCTGGGCATCACCAAAGAAGATATTGGAACAAAAATTTCAATTGAAGATTACAATAAAGCCTGCCGACGTGAAGTAATGAAGTACAAAGAAGTCTGGGATGACCTTACCCGTAAAATGGGATATTGGGTCGACCTGGATCATCCTTACATTACTTTTGAAAATAATTATATTGAATCTGTCTGGAGTTTATTAAGCAAGCTTTATGAAAAGAATTTGCTCTATAAAGGTTATACCATTCAGCCATATTCACCTGCTGCCGGAACCGGTTTAAGTTCACACGAATTGAATCAGCCCGGTACTTACCGCATGGTGAAAGATACTTCTGCAGTTGCGCAATTTAAAGTTAAAAGAGAACATCATGCTGATTTCTTGTTTTCGAAAACAGCAATGGATGTGTACATTCTGGCATGGACCACCACACCGTGGACTTTACCATCAAATTGCGCATTAGCTGTAGGAAAGAAAATTGAGTACGTGCTTGTTGAAACATACAACCCATATACATTCCTGCCGGTAGCTGTTGTGCTTGCAAAAGATTTGTTGCCAAAATATTTCAGCGATAAGCAGAATGAAATTGCTTTTAATGAATATGAATCGGGTGGCAAATTAATTCCCTGGCGTATCGTTGCTAATTTCAGCGGCGCTGATATGCTTGGATTAAATTATGAGCAGTTGATGCCTTATGTGCAGCCTGAAGGGAAGGCATTTACTGTAATCCCCGGCGATTTCGTTACCACCGATGATGGTACCGGAATTGTGCATACTGCATCGGTATTTGGTGCCGACGATTTTAGGGTTTGTAATGAAAATGGAATCAGTTCCATTTTGGTGAAAGATGAAGCCGGCAATACAACACCACTGGTAGATAAACGTGGACGCTTCGTGAAAGAAGTTACCGATTATGCCAATGAATTTGTTAAGGAAGATTATTTATCTGCGGAAGAAAAAGAAGCAGAAAAAATTAAACAGGGACGCGATAAATATTTATCGGTTGACGAAAGAATTGCTATTCAACTTAAGAAAGAAAATAAGGCTTTCAAAGTTGAGCGCTATGAACACTCGTATCCGCATTGCTGGAGAACCGATAAGCCGGTTTTATATTACCCGCTCGATTCCTGGTTTATAAAAACTACTGCTTGTAAAGAGCGTTTGATCAGTCTGAATAAAACAATTAACTGGAAACCGGAATCAACCGGAACAGGTCGTTTCGGTAACTGGTTGGAGAATCTGGTTGACTGGAATCTGAGTCGCTCTCGTTTTTGGGGTATACCATTACCGGTATGGACCAGCGAAGATCGTACCGAGCAAATTTGTGTGGGTTCTGTTGAAGAGCTGAAAAAACATCTCGCCACAGCGGAAAAAGCAGGAATAAAAAATACCTTTAAAACAGAGGGTGAGCAATTCGATTTGCACCGTCCTTATGTTGATGATATAGTTCTGGTAAGTGCAACCGGAAAGAAAATGTTCCGGGAGTCGGATCTGATTGATGTTTGGTTCGATTCAGGTGCTATGCCTTATGCACAATGGCATTTCCCATTCGAGAATAAAGAAGAATTTGAAAAATCATTTCCGGCAGATTTTATTGCGGAAGGAGTTGATCAGACCCGTGGTTGGTTTTTTACCTTGCATGCCATTGCAGTAATGCTGTTCGATTCTGTTGCATTTAAAAATGTAGTTTCAAACGGTTTAGTACTTGATAAGAATGGAAACAAAATGTCGAAGCGACTTGGTAATGCAGTCGATCCATTTGAAACCATCAACAAATTTGGTCCCGATGCAACCCGTTGGTATCTGATATCAAATGCACAACCCTGGGATAACTTGAAATTTAACAGCGATGGAATAACAGAAGTACAGCGTAAATTTTTTGGTACGTTGTACAATACCTATTCATTCTTTACGCTATATGCAAATATTGATGGCTTCACTTATAAAGAAGCCGAGATTCCTGTCAGTGAACGCCCTGAAATTGATCAATGGATATTGTCGGAATTAAATTCGCTCATTGGTTTTGTTGATGAGTGCTATGCCGATTATGAGCCTACAAAAGCTACCCGTGCAATCCAGGAATTTGTGGATGAGCATTTGAGTAACTGGTATGTACGTTTATGTCGTCGTCGTTTCTGGAAAGGTGAATTCTCACAAGATAAAATTGCTGCTTATCAAACATTGTATCGGTGTCTTGAAGTAATTTCCCAGTTAATGGCACCCGTTGCTCCATTCTTTGCAGAGCAGTTGTTTAATGATTTGAATAGTGTGACGAATCGTCATAAAGTTTTATCAGTTCACTTGTCGGATTTTCCGGTGATGGATAGTTCTTTGATTGATAAGAATCTGGAAGAACGGATGGAGCTGGCTCAAAAAGTTTCTTCAATGGTGCTTGCATTACGGAAGAAAGTCAATATCAGAGTTCGTCAGCCATTATGTAAAATCATGATTCCAGTGCTGGAAGCAGGTATGAAAGACAAGTTACTTGCAGTGAAGGAGTTGATTCTCGCTGAAGTAAATGTTAAGGAAATGGATTTTATTGTGGATACAACCGGAATCCTGGTGAAGAAGGTGAAGCCTAATTTTAAAGTGTTGGGTAAGAAAGCCGGACCACTGATGAAAGTGCTTTCCGATGAAATATTGGCAATGTCACAAGCTGATATTGCGAAATTTGAAACAGAAGGTAAGTTCTCGTTGTCGCCTCAGGGTCAACACTTTGAGATAGTTTCTGAGGATGTTGAAGTCATTTCCGAAGACATTCCCGGATGGCAAGTCAACAGCGAAGGTAAACTAACTGTAGCTTTAGACGTTACCTTAACTGAATCATTAAAAGAAGAGGGGATTGCCCGCGAACTCGTGAACCGGATTCAGAATATCCGCAAAGACAAAGGGTTCGAAGTAACAGATAAGATCACAGTTAAAATAAAGGATAACGGACTCATCACGAATTCCGTTAAAAATAATTTCAATTATATTTGCAATGAAGTGCTGGCCGATTCTTTCAGTCTGGTTAGTGATCTCGACGAAAATGATGGCATTTTAATTGATGTGGATGACCAAATTCAAGTATTAACAAGTATAAATAAGATTACTCATGGCAGCTGAAAAAACAAGATACAGCGATAAGGAGCTCATTGAATTCAAAGAACTCATTATTAAAAAACTCGAAGATGCCCGTAAAGAATTAGTCAATTTACAGGCTGCCCTTAACAGTGCAAACGAACATGGTACCGACGATACCGCGAATACTTTTAAAGTGCTCGAAGATGGATCCGACACTCTTGCAAAAGAGGAAGCCGGACAGCTTGCTGCCAGACAAAAGAAGTTTATTGAACAACTCGAAAATGCTTTAATTCGCATCGAGAACAAAACTTATGGCGTTTGCAGAGTTACCGGTAAACTGATTCCAAAAGAAAGACTTCGTGCAGTACCTCATACTACACAAAGTATTGAAGCGAAATTGCAACAATACAAAGATTAATCTTTCCCCCGTCTGATTAAAAATTTAATGTATCCCTGTCTGATTTGAAAGTCATTCAGGGATACATTTTGTAAAAACCTGATACAACCACCCAACTCCGTTGAAACGTCCGCTGTTGATTATTTTTCTCGTTTTGTTGATTGATCAGACTCTAAAGTTCTGGATCAAAACCAACATGTACCTGGGTCAGGAATTTCATTTGGCCGGCGATTGGTTTATTATTCATTTCACCGAAAATAATGGAATGGCTTTCGGACTGGAATTTGCCGGTGAATATGGAAAGCTTGCCTTATCGCTCTTCCGGATTTTTGCAATTGGTGGAATTGGCTGGTATCTGAATCATCTCGTTAAAAATAAGGCGCATGTTGTTTTGATTTCCAGCATTGCCTTCATCTTTGCCGGAGCGCTTGGGAATATAATCGACAGTACCTTCTACGGTGTTATTTTTTCTTCCAGTGAATTTCAGTTAGCTTCTCTGTTTCCTGCTGAAGGAGGATATTCATCGCTGTTGCATGGAAAAGTGGTAGATATGTTTTATTTCCCCATTCTGAAAGGAAACTTCCCCGATTGGGTGCCATTCTGGGGTGGCGATTATTTTATTTTTTTCAGACCGGTGTTCAATATTGCTGATGCATCTATTTCAGTTGGTGTAATTCTGATTTTACTTTTTCAGGGTGTGATTTTCAAAGATACGGATACCAATAAAGATGGGACATCCGACTCAATTGATACTGTTTCAGAAGCTACACAAGTAAAATAAGCAAAATTTTATTCTTCAGACGAGAAAGGCAAAGCTTTGCTTTTTGTAAATCCCCCCTGAAATCTTAAATCGTTGTAATACTCCTGCTCGGGAAGGTAAAATAGTTGGTAGCCTTGGTGCTGATAGTTGTTGAGGGTTGCTTCATCAATATAATAGACAACTTCCGTATTGGGATTTGGTAAAGCAATTCTGAAGTAATTCACTTCATTTTGCCACCAACCGGCAATTAAAACAGTTGGTTTTTTAATTTCAGAAAGTTCTGTTGCAATTTGTTTTGCATAAGCGATTTTATTATTTCTTTTGGAATCATCTGCTGTAACCGGACCCTGAAGTAAATCGAAAGTGACATTGGTGTTGCCAATTTGAAAGGGCACAGATGCAAAAGTAGGTGTGCTGCCACGCAGTTTATCGTCGAGTTGAATGCCGGCAAAAAAGCCGGAAAGTATCATGAGCATGGTTATCCATTTCAGTTGGGTTTCTTTACACAGCACAACGAAGATCAAAATAATATATGGAACCATCGGAATTACAAAAGCCGATTTTTGTGGGATTTTGATAAATGAATACGTATACAACAAAATAGTAATTACGGCTGCACCAAGCAGGTATTTATGAGTAATATTTGTGGAATTTGTTTGCTGAAATTTCCGGAAAGAAAACCAAGTGCCGGTTACCAGTGCTACCATTCCGGGAATTCCCCAGGCACCAATTGTTGCTTTGTAAATATTTTTGAGAAACGGCGGGTAAGGAAAATATTCGTAGTAGGTGAAAAAACTTTTTCCGTAAACCATCCAGGCAGGAATGTAGCATGCGATTGCTGTAACACCTATTGAAATTGCAAAACGAATCAGCATTGGAAAGCGTAATTCCTGACCCCAAATAATTATAGCAAATGGAATGGCCATTGCACCTGCAGTGATTCGAAATCCGCAGGCCAAACCAAGCAGCAACCCTGCCACTACATATTTTTTATGGGTAATGGCATACAGACTAAAAAGTGTAAGCGACAATGCCCAGGTGTAATCCATGACATTGGTGTTGTTGATGTAGATTACCGGAACAGCAGCCAGAAGTACTCCTGCATACAAATAATTTTGTACTAATAGTTTCTTAAGTGCCAATACAAATGCTGCAATACCTGCTGTCGAGAATAATACCGTAAAAAGATTTAACGACCATGCAGGCCACTGCCAGATTAATGACAGCAATAATTCCTGAACAGGATGTCCGGGCAAACGTGATACTTCATAAACACCGGTTGCATCTATATTACGTGCAGTGAGAATTAATCCCCATGCATCTTCTTCTGAACCATAACCTGAAAAAATAAATGGTATCCTGGAAAGGAAAATAATCGCCAGCAAAAGTGGCAGCGAATATTTACTTTGTGGATGCATTCACCTTTTGATTGGATGAAATTTCCTCAACTGCCTTCAAATACGTTTTGTCGACCTTTAACAGGATGGGATAGAAGCCGCCATTCTTAAATGTTTGTCGTGCAATAAATGCTTTCAGTTGATTTTTCAAATATGGAGCCGCTTCAGCAATCTCAGCTGCTGAGTGCTTTATATTTCCTGCAGAAGCTTTTTTTACAAAGTCATTCCAGATGTTTTCATTCAGAATAAATCTGCTATCAAAGTCTTTGTAATCTTTATAAGCTTTCAAATCGTTTCGGTGAATATCGACATAGTCGTATGCAAACTGACTGATAGATCCATTGTTAATTGCTTCAATCAGAAATAGATTATTTCGTCCGCTTGTATCAATTGGCACAAAAACATCGGGCATAATGCCACCACCACCGTAGACAATTTTTCCTCCGGGTGTTGTAAATTTTAAAGAATCCGGGAATTGAATGGAGTCGGCAGAGAGTAATTCATTGTGATCGAACCTTGCATTCAGTTCATTGTTGTACTGATCATAGCCATCTTTGTAAGGTTTCTGGATACTTCTGCCTGTTGGAGTGTAATATCTTGCAATAGTCAATCGCAAGGCAGAACCATCAGGCAGAATAGTTTGCTCCTGAACAAGTCCTTTACCAAAGGACCTTCTTCCAACTATTGTGGCGCGATCCCAGTCCTGTAAAGCTCCGGCGAGAATTTCAGATGCAGATGCCGAACCTTCATCAACAAGGATCACCACTTTTGAATTTTCAAATTCACCTGTTGAGGTTGCATCGTAATTGGTACGAGGTCTCGATTTACCTTGTGTATAAACGATGGTTTGTTTTTCCGGTAAAAATTCATCTGCCAGTTTGGTTGCTGCATCTAAATAACCTCCGGGATTCCCACGCAAATCGATAATCATTTGTTTCATGCCTTTTGCTTTCATCTCAATAGAAGCCTGCATGAATTCGTCATAGGTGGTTGCAGCAAAACGGCTGATCTTAAAATAACCGGTACTGTCGTTGATCATGAATGAAGCATCCAGCGAATAAATTGGAATTTTCCCTCTGGTAAT
>CAUJFJ010000176.1 GCA_963169675.1 Bacteroidota bacterium | reverse complement strand
CCTGTTCCCATGGAGTCTACATGGCGAATAAGAATTAAATCATCAAATTTAAATTTTTCAAAGTAATCCATTATTGCTTCCCAACTTCTGTCTGTGGAATGATCATCAATTATAACTATTTGTTTGTCAATTGATTGAAGAAGTTCAACGGCCAAAACCTTTTCAAGGATCAGATGAATGGTTCTTGCTTCATTATAAACGGGAATTATAACCGACAATTTCATATTGAAAGATACTACTAGGCCTTGACAGGTGGCAAAGATAACAGATTTAATTTTCGAAGTTAATGGTTTTTTTTACCTTTGTGAGTGTTAAATGGGTGTCCCATGAAAAAATCGGTAATATTAATTTTCCTTTCAACTATTTTGCTGGGTATTTCAGTTTCAAATTTAGATGCTCAAACAAGACAGTTTTATTTCCTTGGGCACTATAATTCAAATCCATCATTTAATACGATTAACCAAGGCAATTTTAATTTTCTAGGAACATTTCCTGGATTAAAGGTCTTAAATAGCAGTAATCTAACTAATCCATATTATGTAAATTCTGCAAGTTTACCTTTTGCCGCTTTGGGCATGCATTATGAGAATAACTTCCTGTATGTCGGAGGAGGAATGATGCCTTTTTTTGCAGTTGTTGATTTGTCAGTGCCTGGAGCATTAAATGTTGTTGGTGTTTCAAATGATATTACAGGAACTAACTATCAAATTGTCAAAAGCGGAAATTATTGTTTCTTAACTTCTACAACAGATACCTTGTATGTATTTGATGTTTCAGTTCCATTCAATCCAGTTGTGGTGCATCGTTCTAAAACCGGGAGCTTTCCTGCCGGTTTAGCTCTCAAAGGAAGTACCCTATATATTGGTAGTTCTGATGGACTATCCGTGTATGATGTTTCAAGTCCAGTTTCCCCTGTTTTGGTAAACACAATGAGTGGGTCATTTAGTCAGTTGAAATTATCGCAGTCAGGTAATCAGTTGTATGCAAATCATTCCAGTGGTGCCAGTTTATATGATGTTTCCAATGCTTTAAATCCATCAATGCTTGGCAATTTTCTTTCAACTTTTTCAGGTCCAGTAATCAACCCTTTAGGGATTTCATCGGATCGGTTATTCAGAGTGGTAGGTCAAGTTGAAGCATTCGACATTGCCACATTAAATTCCGGACCGGTGGCCAGTTACGTTATTCCTGCTCAAATTAATGGAGTTGATGTGCAAGACTCAATTATTTTCGTTTCTTCTTTGGATGGATTGACTATTCTTAAATATGGCTTTGTTGACCCTTTATCTATAAGTGAATCAATTAATGATAAAATATTGCAGGTGTATCCTAATCCTGTTAAGGATGACTTTTCTATTACTGTTTCAAGTATGCCAGGATGGAATCTTTTTGTAATTTACAACTCCACTGGTAAAGTTGTCCATAGTGAAATTTGTGATTCCATAGAAAACGAACGAGTCTTTTCTTTGAAAAATATTGCCAATGGAAATTATTTTTTCAGACTTAGTTCGCTTAAAAACAACAAATCTTATTCAGGAAAATTTACCAAGTTATAAAGAAGTATGAATCAATTTAAGATTGCACTCATTGCAGTAAGTTTATTGATATTTGGATGTGGAAATGACTCATCTAAATATCAAACCGGTAATATGTATTACATGGCAACTATGGATGACCAGGTAGCGTGGACAGAAAGCCCAAGGAATAACATTATTTCGATTGAAGATGCTCCTTCAGGGAAAATGGTTTCTTCCATAAGTTCTGATTCGCCTTATTCCAGTACGTTCTTTATGAAGAATAGTGCCATTTCTGCAAAGCCATTATCCAAAGTTGTTTATAGTGCTATGGTTAAAGTTTCAGGACCTGAGGCTGAACCTTTAATTGTAATTGATATTTTAGATAAGGATGGTAAAAGTCTTGAGTGGATATCGAAAGGTATAATTGATGTTGAAGGTTCAGTAAATAAATGGGTTAAGCTTACTGCTGAATTGAATTTGACTGAGAACAACAGGAATCTGACTGAGAATTCACTTAAAATTTATGTAAGTAATGGCAAGAACAGAGCGGCTCTGGTTGATGATATTGAAATTCAATTTTTTAATTAAGCTATAAGTGAGAAAATCGCTCTTATTTCTTGGACTTGCTGTCTTCACTGTTCTTCTGATATTTGCATGTTATTTCAGAATTGAGAGGCTGTATGGGGATTCCGCATACTATCTTTTTCAGCTTGTAAATGATGTGAGGTTTGTTATTGAGCATAATAGACCCATTTCCTATTTTGTACAGTTTATTCCACTTTTGCTTGTTAAGAATACCTTTCCAATAGATACTGTAATTTTATGGTTCTCTATAAATGAGTGGTTATTCCTTTTTATGTGTTTTCTGAGTATGATTTTTGTTTTTAAAGATCATAAAGGCGCTCTGGCTATATTGTTTACTTACTTAATTGGAGTCAGATATAATTATTTCAATCAAGTTTCTGAATTGATCGTCGCAATGCCATTGGTATTCATGACATATTCAATATTAATCCGAAATATGAACTGGGCGCATGTATTATTAGTCGCTATTTTTTCAGGTGTTCTCATATTTTCTCACCCTTTGTACACTTTAGTTGTTTTTTTATTGATGGCTTTGGTTCCGCTAAAGCATTCTCTTCAACATAAAATTAAATTTATTTCAATTTTTGTTGTTTGTGTAGCCTTCGTTATTCTGAAGTATCTTTCCTTAGGTCAATATGAGTCCGAAAATATAAGTGGTACATCTGACTCAACTTCAATTAGCGATTTGATTAGCCATTTGCTTGTTTATAATTATGCCAGATTAATATTTACCCTTTTGCCCGCTTTCGCTGGAATGTTTGTATTTATTGTTGCTATTGTGATATTCAGAAAAAAACTAAAGAATCCAATATTATTGTCAGTTTTCTGGTTGTTCCTGATAGGATATTTTTCATTGGTAATGTATAAATACGGATATCATTTTCCGAAAACGTTTGAGCCTTTTGAAAGATACCTGTTTTTATTACCAATGGTTGTTTGTCTGTTGTTTTTCTACTTTGTCTTTGAACATTTAAAGAGTAAAATAGCATTTGTGTTACTTTCTTTAATTGCAATATTCCATTTAGCTGGTTTATATATTTATGGACAAAAGGTTGAAAATCGTTACAATCAATTTAATCGGGTATTAACTTACGCTCGCAGTATTCCTCAAGATAAACTCGCTTTCCGATCTGAAAACTATCACTTGAGGCACTATGGAGGTGATTGGATAATGTCTAACGAATCACTTTTACTCACTGCTGCAAAAAATAAATCAGAGACAAAGCAAGTAATTTTGTATGAAGCAATTCATAGCCACTTTTTGAATTTATTCAACCAACCTGAAAAATTTCTTTACGCACCTTGGTGGGATAAGCCAATTTCGGCGCTGAATCAAAATTATTTTGAGTTGACCCCGGGTAATTTGCATGTAGTTAATACAGATTCTTTGCAGAGGTTTCTCCCTGATTCATCGTTCAGATTTATCGAATTAGAGATGAAATCAAAATCGGCATTTGACCTCAAACCCGGTGAAATCAGATTCTGTGAAATAACAATCACAAATACCGGACAGCGGCCTTTGTTTTCTGGCATGAGAGCTGATGGAATTTGTTTAAAAATTAAATGGACTGATGTGAATTCTGGAGAAACAGTGATTGCTCCTTTCAGGTCGCCTATTTTAGGGGACGTTTATGGATCAATTTCTCAAGAGATTGGACTTGAAGCACCTACTAAGAATGGGAATTATAAGGGAATTATTGGAATAAGTTTTGATGATAACCGATTTATTCCAATCCGGGGTTATGGAGAATTAATCGCTGAAGTAAAATAAAATGGTAGCATCTTATTGTCATTTATACTTGAAAAATATATTTGTAGTTGCTTTTTTTTGTTTTTCTATAATAAATTTTGCGTGTTGTAAAAGTGCAAAACAAAATAGTGATGACTTTTCAAATGAAGTTTCTCTTGTTCCCGATTCGCTTAAGCTGATTAAGTTCTCATATGATTTTGAAAGTGATCAGGACCTGGAAAATTCTGGCTCAATTTCTGAACATGGTTCAAAATCCGGAGTCAGAAGTTGTTTTATGAGTGAGAATACTGAGTTTAGCCCAACTTTTAATAAAAGTATCCTGGCTTGCTCTAAAGGTTATGATGTTGATAGTATCAATGTCTCGTTTTACATTAAGCAATTGAAATATGATCACAATGTATTTGCTGTTCTTTCTGTAGAAGATGAATCCGGGAATTCTTATTACTATCGGGCTGAACTAATTTCGAATAGAGCCAACAATTGGTCACTCGTTTCTTTAAATTATCATAATTTTTCTGACAGCATTAAGCCTGGTTTTAATTTGAAGGTTTATATTTGGAATCCAAATCGAAATAGTTTTTATCTGGATGATTTTGAAGTTAGCATTTATTCTAAATTGCCTTTAGTTCAACAAAAGGAATTTGTTTCTCTTAATAAAAATGGGTTTGAACTTCATGGGAAGCCTTTTTTTCCTTTGGCAATTAATTTTATGGTCAATCTTCAAACCAATGGAACTGACTTTTGGCCGGCATCCTGCCGTAGTTATAATAACTCATCTCAATTTTTGCATACAGATAAGTCTGCCAATTATCAGCAATTAAGAAATGAATTTCGATTAATGAAAGACATTGGTTTTAATACTGTCCGTATTGTAAGTATAGGCGAGTTAGATGTTCACAGTTCTATTAACGGAGATATCTCAATTAAGGCCTATATCGGTAATCAGAAAGATACTTTGATTCCACTTGAAAAAGGGTTGAATCGTCAAAAGTATTATGATGCTCTTCAGAACCTATTTGATCTGGCAGAAGAGTGTGGACTTAAAGTTATTTTACTAACTCGTATTTTTAGTGAACACTCATCAACAACTAAAGAATTGAAATTGATGACTCAGGCCTTCAGGTACAATTCATCGCTTTTCGCTTATGATTTATTTAATGAACCACTTTACTTTGATTCCCTAAGGCGTGATAAGCATGATGTAAAGCTAATTACCAAAGAATGGGGAAATATCGTGAAGAAGCATGCACCCAATCATTTATCAACCATTGGCTTGACTGGAATACGGGAGGTTTTTGAATGGGATCCTAATATTCTTGGTGTTGATTTCCTTTCTATGCATCCTTATGAATATGAAAAAGAACAAGTAAGAAATGAAATGTTCTGGTATGGTAATTACATCGAAAAACCCTGGATAATTGGAGAAACAGCAATTCCGGCAGACGGCGATTCTGTTAAGTATTCTACTCAGAAGGAGTTTGCTGATGCAACTTTAATTCAATCCGTTAATTGCAATGCCATTGGATATTCCTGGTGGCAGTTTAAAGATACTGACTGGTTTGAATATCACTCTAAATATATGGGGGTGCTGTCTAATCAAGGTGTTTCTGTCAATTCGGATGGAAAAGAAGTTAAAGGCTCTGTAAAGCCTGTTGCAGAAGCATTCAAAGGGGAGGTGCCTAAAAAAAATAGTGGCAAATGTGAATGTCTAGAAAATTATTATAATTACTCTGAAGGTTCAGTTTTTAGTTTGATTGGTACTATTGTTGACGGAAATGGGAAACCAGTAAATGGTGCTGTGATTTTAGCATGGAATGAAGATTGGACAAGTTCGTATCACACAGTAACCAGGAAAGATGGTACATTTGAATTAAAAGGTACGTTCCCTTTTTATCATTGGATAGCATCTGCAACTTATCATTCTGTTGTTCGTGGATACTGTAATCCGGCAAGAAATACTAAAAGTTCAACAGGAATTCCAACTATCGATCTTGGAACTATTGAATTAGAAAATCAGAAATCTGAATTAAAATCCGAAGATTAACTTTATGATGTTGGAGAATGCAATTTTTTGAAATTTACGAACTTCAGCTTGTATGGAACCATCATTTTGATTTTAGTAATTTTAAGTTTTTATCCAAATCTGATCAATTTTCAAGTACTTGCATTTGGAAATCATTTTGGTAGCTAATAATCAGGCACTTGGAAAGGCCGCAAAAATCAATTTGTTTCTATTTTTTCCTTAATTTAGGTCTACTCCCTTAAAATATTACCTTTGCTACGCGAGTGTTATTAACTGTATATGAACATCTTAGGTATTTCTGCTTATTACCACGATTCCGCTGCGGCTATTATTCAGGATGGCGAAATTGTTGCTGCCGCTCAGGAAGAACGCTTCACCCGCATTAAACATGACCCGGCTTTTCCTGTGAATGCGGTCAAATTTTGCCTGGAATATAGTGGATTAAGCCTCGATCAGGTTGATGCCTTTGTGTTTTATGATAAACCTCTCCTGAAGTTCGAACGACTGCTCGAGACTTATTATGGTTTTGCACCAAAAGGAATAAAGTCTTTTATGATGGCAATCCCGGTTTGGCTGAAGGAAAAAATGTTTCTGAAAAGAGAGATTTATGCAGAGCTTGAGAAGATAGGCCCCTTCGAAAAATCCAAACTCAAATTCCTCTTTCCTGAACACCACCTTTCGCATGCTGCCAGTGCCTTTTATCCATCGCCCTTCAAAGAAGCTGCCATACTAACTCTCGATGGAGTAGGTGAGTGGGCAACTGCTTCTATTTGTTATGGAAATGGTAAGGAAATTAAAATTCTGAAAGAACTCGATTTCCCACACTCCTTAGGTTTACTTTATTCTGCATTTACTTATTTCCTGGGTTTCAAAGTGAATTCCGGTGAATATAAGTTAATGGGATTAGCTCCCTATGGTAATCCCCGTTCTGAAAAAGTCGCCGGTTATGTAAAGACAATTAAGGAACATCTCATCGATATTAAAGCAGATGGCTCTGTTTGGCTGAATCAGGATTATTTTGATTATGCCACAGGTCTTAAAATGGTGCACGATTCAAAATGGCAATCGCTTTTTGGATTCAGTACCCGTGAGTCGGAATCTGATCTGGAACAACACCATTGCGATTTAGGATATGCCATACAGATTATTACTGAAGAGATAGTTATTAAAATGGCAGAACATGCTAAGGAACTTACCGGCTCCGATAATCTTTGTATGGCTGGTGGTGTTGCCTTGAATTGTGTTGCCAACGGAAAACTATTACGGAAATATATTTTCAAGGATATTTTCATTCAGCCAGCCGCAGGTGACGCTGGTGGTGCACTCGGAGCTGCCTTAGCTGCTTACCATATTCACTATGGAAAAGATCGCACGGTGGCAACCGGACTTGATGCTATGAAAGGTTCTTACCTAGGACCATTACATTCGGATCTCGAGGTTGACCTGATGGCCAGAAAATACAAGGCCCCATTTCACTTGTTCGATAATTTTGATGAATTAGCCACCCGCACTGCTGCCGAACTTGCTGAAGGAAATGTAGTAGGATGGTTTCAGGGTAGAATGGAATTTGGTCCCCGGGCTCTTGGTGGAAGAAGTATTTTGGGAGATCCCCGGAATCCTGAAATGCAGAAGAAACTGAATCTTAAAATTAAATACCGCGAATCTTTCAGACCTTTCGCACCTTCAGTACTTGCGGAAGAATGTGAGAAATATTTCGATCATAAAGGGATTTCACCTTATATGTTGTTGGTTGCCGATGTTAAAGAAGATCGCAGAAAACCAATTCCGGCAAATTATTATGAAATGCCGCTCATGGATAGGCTATACGTTCCCCGCTCCGATGTGCAGGCTATTACTCACCTCGATTTTTCTGCCCGTATTCAAAGTGTACACAAAGAAACTAATCCAAAATATTACAGACTCCTCGAAAAATTCAGAGATAAAACCGGATTTGGAATGTTGGTAAATACCAGCTTCAATGTGAGAGGGGAACCTATTGTTTGTACTCCTGAGGATGCATACCGTTGCTTCATGCGAACTGAAATGGACTTTCTGGTGGTTAATAACTGTTTGTTCGTAAAAACAGAACAACCTGCATGGAAAGAAATTGATAATTGGAAAACAGAATTTAAACTCGATTAAAAAAGTAAAAATGGACTTCCTTAAAGACTTGTTCAAATTCCTGGGTGCAAGAAAAAAATTCTGGTTAGCACCCATTATAATCGTCCTGTTGTTGCTTGGTATCCTGATTGTCATTGGTGGCGGATCAGCACTGGCTCCATTCATCTACACACTCTTTTAAATCATGAAATTTACAAAAGAAAAAAACCAGGAAACCATTCTGGCTATTTGCCTTGGATTGCTGGTAATATATCTGATTTTTAAAGTTCAGGTGCTTGTCCCTATTGCACTTGGTCTCATTGCAGTGGCTTTATTTTCGCAGTTCCTTGCGGGATGGATCACATGGATATGGTTGAAAATTTCCCATATCATGGGATTCGTAATGTCGAAAGTGGTGATGGGAATAATTTTTTATGGAATGTTATTTCCAATAGCAATGTTGTCGAGATTATTTAAAGGGAATTCACTTCAATTGAAAAAGCAACCCGATACTTACTATGTCACCAGAAATCATACCTATTCCGGTACTGATTTGGAAAATCCCTGGTAATATTTTTTTTGTGATTTTGTTTTACGATTCAGGTCGTTTTTTCCTGAATGATGTACAATGGTCTGTTTCTTATATTAGCACTCATACGGCTGATGTATTCGCCAATAATGCCAATACCTATCAATTGAATTCCTCCAATAAAAAGTACAGCCAGCATTAAGGATGTCCAGCCGGGTTCGTAATCTTTTGAAATGAATCTTGAATAGAGTGCATACAGAATCATAAAGAAGGAAATTCCCGAAACCACAAATCCTGCAATGGTTGCAAATTTTAATGGGAAGTTTGAAAAAGAAGTGATTCCATCCAAAGCAAGTCGGGCCATTTTTTTGTAAGTATAGCCTGTTTTGCCGGCATATCTTTCGTCACGGTCATATTCTACGTAAGTCTGATTAAATCCGATCCAGCTGATTTGTCCGCGCAGAAATTTTTGTTGTTCCGGCATGTTCTTCAACACATCCACGATTTTGCGATCTATAATGCGAAAATCTCCTGTATCAACGGGAATGTTTATTGCTGTTACATTTCGTAGAATGCGATAGAAAAGTTTTGCTGTGAATTTCTTCATAGCACCTTCACCTTGTCGCGAACGTCTTTTCGCGTACACTACTTCATTTCCTTCACGAAGCTTTTTATACAAGTCCTCAATTAATTCCGGTGGATCCTGAAGATCGGCATCAATAATAACCACTGCGTCACCTTTGGAATTATCGAGACCGGCAGAAACTGCTATCTGGTGTCCGAAATTGCGACTCAGATTAATATATTTAACAGATGATTCCCGTTGTGCGAGAGTTTTAATAAGCTCCAATGAACGATCCTTACTGCCATCATTGATAAAAATGTATTCGACTTCTTTCAGGTTCAATTTCTGAATAACCTGATTCAACCGACTGAAAAGTTTATCGATATTTCCTTCTTCATTGTAAATGGGAATAATGATTGAAAGATCCATTGAGCAGCTTATTGAAAATTATTTTAAAGTATATATTGACTTGAAATTAAATTACCATTTCTGTTACATTGTCAGAGATGATCAGTTTTCCTGCAGTTGCATTTTTTACCTGATCAACCGATACCCCGGGAGCAGTTTCTATAAGCATGAATCCATCTTTAGTCACGTCCAGCACTGCAAGTTCGGTGACAATTCTTTTTACACATCGAACTCCTGTAAGAGGTAAGGTGCACTTGGGCAATAATTTCGATTCACCTGCTTTGTTTACATGTTGCATAGCAACGATTATATTTTTAGCAGAAGCAACCAGGTCCATTGCGCCACCCATTCCCTTTACCATTTTACCCGGAATTTTCCAGTTGGCAATATCTCCGGTTTCACTCACTTCCATTGCACCAAGTATGGTTAAAGCAACTTTTTGTGAACGAATCATGCCGAAACTCATTGCCGAATCGAATATGGCTGAGCCCGGAAGTAAGGTTACGGTTTGCTTTCCTGCATTGATCAGGTCGGCATCTTCGGTACCGGCTTTAGGGAAAGGTCCCATTCCTAATATGCCATTCTCCGATTGCAAAACCACGTTGATTCCCTCAGGAATATAGTTAGCAACCAAAGTTGGAATTCCAATTCCAAGATTTACGTACATCCCGTCTTTTACCTCACGGGCAATTCGTTTTGCGATTCCGTTTTTGTCTAACATTTTTTTTGATGTGCTAATGTGCTTATTTGCTGATGTGCTTATTTTTTATTCTGAGTAAAAATATATGAACAAATATCAATTCTAGATGGTCACCAAATTCTTATTTTGGATATTGAATTAAAATGAATTCTAATTTTTCGCCGTTTTGTTTTTAGATGTGTAAATTATCTTTGTCAGGATTTTCTGAATAGGTGTCAGGCTTTCAATTAACCTATCGGGATTCGGATATGATTGGCTTGTTTTACACAAGTCAAGCCAATATGCTGTTTCAGAAGCTTCTTTCGAAGCGATTTTAAGCTTATGTATAAAGTCATTTTTACTTTCAGCATGTTGCGATTCCCAAACATTTGCCCCTATAGAAGTGCCGGACTTTAATAGCTGATTGCCGATAACATATTTTTTTAATTTTTCAAGTTCTTCAGTGTATTCAATTGTGCTTAGAGCAAATTGCTTTGTTAATTCAAGAATAAGGTTTGGTTTTGTTTTCATTGAAAAGAGAATTTGAAAGTTGAAAATAATTCATTTATACAAATGTAACTATTTTTTAACTTTCAAATCATCATTTCAAAAAATCATTCAATCAATTATATTAAACACTGTACCAATCCATTACTTTAATAAATTTTATCTCTGATCAGCAAACCACCACATCAGCACCCTTCGACTGAGCTCAGGGCAAGCATTAGCACCCTTCGACTGAGCTCAGGGCAAGCATCAGCACCCTTCGACTGAGCTCAGGGCACCCATTCGGCTTCGCTCAGGGTACTCATTAGCACCCTTCGACTGAGCTCAGGGCAAGCATTAGCACCCTTCGACTGAGCTCAGGGTAAGCATTAGCACCCTTCGACTGAGCTCAGGGCAAGCATTAGCACCCTTCGATTGAGCTCAGGGCAAGCATTAGCACATCAGCACATCAGCAAATTAGCACATTAGCACATCAGCACATCACCAAACCATCAAACCAGAACAGTTCTCTGCTCTATCCTTTTCTCATAATCTTTCCCCTGGAATATTCGGTGTACATAAATTCCGGGAGTGTGAATTTGATCTGGATCTAATTCTCCTAATGGAACCAACTCTTCAACTTCTGCAATTGTAATCCTTCCGGCCATCGCCATCATCGGATTAAAGTTTCTTGCTGTATGGCGATAAATTAAATTTCCTTCTGAATCACCTTTCCATGCTTTCACAATGGCGAAGTTGGCTTCGAATGCCATCTCCATCAGATAATCTTTTTCTTCACCATTAAAGTTGAATTTTCTTACTTCTTTACCAGCCGCAATTTCTGTTCCTACTCCTGCAGGAGTGAAAATCGCCGGCATACCATAGCCTGCTGCCAGACAACGAGTCGCTAATGTCCCTTGAGGAATTAAGTCAACTTCAAGTTCACCACTCAACATTTGTCTTTCAAATTCTGCATTCTCACCAACATAGGAAGAAATCATTTTTCTGATTTGACGCTTTTGAAGAAGTAAACCAAGTCCGAAATCATCGACACCTGCATTGTTAGATACGCAAGTAAGATCTTTAACTCCTTTTTTGACAAGTGCAGCTATACAGTTTTCCGGAATGCCGCATAATCCAAATCCGCCAAGCAAAATGGTCATGCCATCCTGAATATCTTTTATCGCTTCATCTGCGGAAGTAACTACCTTGTTGATCATAACTGATTATTTTTTATTTTTCTTATGCTTTAACAGAAATCAGGTAACAGTGAAATTAATTCCGGGTTATCAAAATCCGAAATTAATATTGTTACCATCATTCTCTTTCTTCTCATTGTATTTTGAACAATCGAGTTCTATGGTAAGTTTGCCTTCAGGCTTTTCGAAATCTGCCTGAGATAAACCTATTGTTTTATCCTCGTAAACTTTCTTCATGTATAGTCCCCAGATTGGCAACGCGGTATTTGCTCCTTGTCCTAGGTGCGTCGTACGGAAGTGTATGGCACGATCTTCACAACCAACCCAAACACCGGAGACAAGATCAGGCGTGATGCCCATAAACCAACCATCAGAGTTATTTTGAGAAGTACCTGTTTTTCCTGCAATGGGATTTGCCAGACCATAACGGAATCGTAATCGCATACCGGTTCCAAATTCAACTACTCCTTTCAGGAGACTTAAAGTAACATAGGCAGTTTCTTCACTCAGTGCTTCTACTTTTTTAGGAACAAATTCCTGCAATACTATGCCGCCTTTATCTTCGATACGGGAAAGAAATACAGGTTCTGTCCATACTCCTTTGTTTGCAAAAGTTGAATAAGCTCCCACCATTTCATAAACCGAAATATCAGGTGTACCTAAGCAGATTGCTGGAAACGGATCAATAGGGGAGGTGATACCCATTTTTCTGGCTATTTCAACAACTGCCTTTGGTCCGAATTCTTTCATCAGAAAAGCAGTAACGCTGTTTATCGATTCCGCCAATGCTTCTTTCAGCGATAACATACCGCCATATTTGCCATCAGAATTTTCCGGCGACCATGGCTTTCCATCTTCACCAATAATAGTCACTCTGGCATTGGGGACTTTGTAACAAGGGGAATAGCCCTCCTGCATCGCCAGCGTGTATATAAAGGGCTTAAATGTTGAACCAACCTGACGTTTCCCTTCTTTAACATGATCGTACTTAAAGTGTCTGTAATCGTTTCCGCCAACCCAAGCCTTAATGTGACCGGTGTGTGGATCCATCGACATCATCCCGGTTCTTAAAAACATTTTGTAATACTTGATGGAGTCGAGTGGGCTCATCAATGTATCCACTTCACCTTTCCAGGTGAAAACAGTCATTGGAATCTTTGTTTCGAAAACAGTTTTTATAGAATCTTCATCAACATCATTTTCAATCAGCTCCTTGTAGCGTGGCGATTGCTTCATTCCGTTGGTGATGATTTCAGGAAATTGCGCCCAGGCAGTTTTTCCTTTCCAGTGATCGAAGAACGTTTTTTGTAAACCGGTAAGATGTTCCTTTACTGCCTCTTCTGCATACTGCTGCATTCTTGAATCAATGGTGGTATAAATTTTTAAACCATCGCGATAAATATTATACTTTGTTCCATCGTTTTTGCGATGCTCATTGCACCATTTTGCAAGATATAATCTCAGGAATTCTCTGAAGTAAGTTGCTCTTCCCTGATTGTGAGTTTCAGCCTGATATTTTAATTTGATGGGAAGTGCCTTTAATGAATCAAATGCAACCTCATTCAGCATATCATACCGACGCATCTGATACAACACCGTGTTCCTTCGGCGTAAGGAATTCTCGGGATTAATTACAGGACTGTAATAGGTTGGTGCTTTCAATAAGCCAACCAGCACAGCTGCTTCCTGAATGGTGAGTTTATCCGGACTCTTATTGAAAAAGGTTTGAGATGCACTTTTAATTCCAAAACTGTTACTTCCGAATTCAACGGTATTCAGATACATTGCCAGAATTTCTTCTTTTGTGTAATTCCTTTCAAGTCTGACAGCAATTATCCACTCTTTGATTTTTTGAAATACAATTTTTACACCTGAAATCTGTTCCCGAGGGAATAAATTCTTTGCTAACTGTTGAGTAATAGTACTTCCTCCACCGGATCCACTCTGGCGCAGGATAACAGTTTTAAAAAGCACCCTGAGTAATCCTCTGATATCAATTCCTGAATGCTCTTCAAAACGAATGTCCTCAGTGGCTTTTAACGCATTAACCAGATTAGGCGAAAGGTCTTTGTAATGTACATTGGTTCGGTTCTGATAGTAATATTTACCTAGCAAAACCCCATCTGATGAAAAGACTTCTGATGCAAGTGCACTATTGGGATTCTCAAGATCTTCAAAGGTTGGCAGCTCACCAAACATTCCGGAGGCTGTTGCAGCAACCAATGCAACCAATACCACCAAAGGGGCAACAACCAGTATCCAGAATATTCTGATAAATGTGGTGAATTTGGTTTGCTTCTTTTTCTCAGCCATAATGGATTTTGGGAAAATTACAGGGAAGAAACGAAAAAAGATCCTGTAAATTCTCTTCCAAAAGCAAAAGTAAGGAAATTATAATGAGGCTGTAAATAAGCCTGTCAAAATCACGTGAATTTCAACAGTTAAATTTTAATTTCTTCCCCCGACTGATTGTAAAAGTGGAATTCCATCAAATGGTAGGAAGAAACAGCCTCAATTTTAACCTTTTTGCGGAATTCACGGCTCCACTTCCAGCGAATGGAAAAAATGCCTTTGGTAAGGTATGCTGCTATGTAGGGGTGGACTTTAATGAGTACCGATTTTTCATTCTGCTCGGTCAGGATATAACGGGCATTATTTTTTATTTCATCAATTAACAAAATACTGGCTTTAATCTCACCGGTACCGTCACAGGCAGGGCACTTTTCTGCTGTAATGATTTTCGTCTCCGGGCGCACTCTTTGACGGGTGATCTGCACCAATCCGAATTTGCTGGGAGGCAAAATGGTATGTTTGGCACGATCTCTTTTCATTTCGGCCCTTAGCACATCAAATAATTCCTTTTTGTTGGCTGCGGTATGAAGGTCAATAAAATCAATAACTATAATTCCACCCATATCCCGTAACCGAAGCTGGCGGGCTATTTCTTTGGCTGCCATCAGGTTTACCTGAAGCGCATTTTTTTCCTGATCGGCTCCTGCTTTGGAACGGCCTCCGCTATTGACATCAATTACATGCAATGCCTCGGTATGTTCAATGATAAGGTAAGCCCCATTCTGCAAATTTACCGTCTTGCCAAAAACCGATTTGATCTGTTTATCGACTCCCAGATGGTCAAAAATGGGTACTTTCCCTTTATAAAGTTTTACAATTTCTTCTTGTTCAGGGGCAATGCTGCGGATGTAACTTCTGACTTCCTCATAAAAAACCTGGTCATTCACATAAATGCTGTTAAAACCGGGATTAAGCATATCTCGCAAAATGGTACTTGTGCGATCCATTTCACCCAGCAGTTTCATGGGTGGTTTCGATGATTTCAGCAACTCATAAAACTGAGTCCATTTAGAAATCAGATCCTGAATATCCTTATCAATTTCAGCAACTTTTTTCCCTTCGGCAACGGTTCGGATAATAAGACCGAAATTTTTGGGTTTTATACTCTGAGCCAATCGCTTCAGGCGATTTCTTTCTTCAGAACTTTTAATTTTTTGCGAAACACTTACCACATTTGAAAAGGGAACCATAACCACATAGCGGCCGGCAAGACTGATGTCGCTAGAAATTCTAGGGCCTTTGGTAGAAATGGGTTCTTTGGCAATTTGAACCGGAATCCATTGATTAGCAGCTAGTGCCGATGATACTTTGCCACCTTTGTCGATGTCTTTCTCCAGCTCAAAATTGGTCAGCATACCATCCTGCTGACTGCCTGAACCGGTATTCTTCATGAATTTTACCAGAGAAAGAAACTGAGGACCAAGATCCAGATAATGCAAAAAGGCATCTTTCTCATAGCCAATATCCACAAATGCAGCATTCAATCCGGGCATTATTTTTCGAATGCGGCCCAGGTATATATCGCCAACAGAAAAATTGTTGTCTTTCTTTTCACTGTTAAACTCAACCAGTCGCTTTTCCTCAAGAAGAGCTATCTGAACTTCGTCAGCAGTTGAGTCAATAATAAGTTCACTGTTCAACAGTATATTTTTTTAAAATATCCCTATACCAAAAACAGAAGAGAACGGGAGGCCAGGTGGAAAGGGGCCGCTTAAAGGGAATAGATAATAAACCTGGTAATAAAACAGCAATGAAAGCCCCGCAAAAGCTGCAGGTGCTCTCATTAATTATTTTCTGGCCGGTTTCCGATCAGGACCGTTCAACGGCATTATTTTTTCTTATGCCTGTTTTTTCTAAGTCTCTTTTTACGCTTGTGCGTAGCCATTTTATGTCTTTTTCTCTTCTTACCGCTTGGCATATGCGAATATTTTTATTGGTTAATAATTTATTTAATTCAATTTGAGTGATGATCACTTCTGAGTGGTGCCTTTACCTTCTTTTAAAGAAGCAATATAGGCATCTACATCTTTAATCATCTGTTGGTCATTCGACAGACTCTTGAAAATTTCAAAACTCTCAATAGCCTTGTCATTATTTCCGGTTCTTACATAAGCCTCTCCGATATACACATGCATGTCGATGCGGGCAGGATTTATTTCGAGAACCTTATTAAATCGCTCCATGGCTTTATCGAACTGCCCCGATTTCATTGATAAAAACCCAAGGTTTAACTGGGCATTTTCATGTTTCGGGTCAGTAGTTACCACTTCACGAAGCAGCATAATTCCTTTCATGGGTTCTGCTGTACCTTCGGCATATAGAATACCTAAATCTGTCTTGGCATTCAGGTTTGACGGGTTCAATTCCAGTACTTTATTGTAACTGGTAATTGCTGATGATAAGAAGTAGGAAGCTTCCAAAGAATCTTTACCCGATTTAAATGCATCAAAGTATCTGTAGGCGGCATTCAGCCAATCGGTTTCACTTTGATTTTTTAAAGCCTTCTGATTATAGTACCAACCTGCTGCTCCGGGAACACCCGATGCATCCCAGGTTTTGGCAATTGAATCATAAAGTGCCAAATCGGTACTTCCTTTCTTTAATGCGGTCTCCCAGATTTCACTCTGTGCTCCCTCATTCCAACCTGCCCGGGTCTTCGAAGTCTCTAAAAATTGCTCGATCGAAAAAGCCGTTTTGCCGGCCATCTCTTTAGAGTCAACTTTTGGTTCTTCAGCTCCTTTTGGTGTCTTTGGTAACAGGTAAATTCCTGCTGCTAATGCAATAGCGCCTGTCACCAGACCTACCCGGAGTTTCGATCCCCCATCCATAATGGTAAATTACTTCTTAACCGAATTCTTTACTTTTTCAGTAAAGGTCTTAGCTGGTTTGAAAGCCGGTATATAATGTTCCGGAATGATGATAGTGGTGTTTTTGGTAATGATACGGCCGGTTTTCTTAGCACGTTTCTTTACGATAAAACTTCCAAATCCTCTCAGGTAAACATTCTGATTGTTTTGAAGAGAAGTCTTAATTACTTTCATCATGGCTTCGATGGTCTGTTGAACAGCCACCTTCTCAACGCCGGTTTTTGTTGCTACTTCTGCAACGAGTTCAGCTTTGGTCATATCATTATGAGTGTTATATTGTTTTTATTTATTGGGGGTGCAAAGATAAGTTATTAACTTGAAAATAAAAATTATTATTAATTAATTTTGAGCCCATTATCTCATATGGACATTTCAAAGGTATTAAAAGTATGGTATCAGAAACATCATCGGCCACTTCCCTGGCGAAAAATTAATGATCCCTATAAAATATGGCTATCCGAAATTATCCTGCAACAAACACGGGTTGAGCAGGGGTTGCCCTATTATAATCGGTTTGTGACTGATTATCCGACAGTTATACATCTGGCTGAAGCTCCTGAACAAGAAGTAATGAAGCTCTGGCAGGGTTTAGGATACTATTCCAGGGCCCGAAATTTGCATGTAGCCGCTAAGACGATTGTAGCTGATTATCAGGGAGTTTTCCCCAGTTCGTACGAATCTATCAAATCTTTAAAGGGCATCGGAGATTATACCGCCGCCGCCATTGCCTCATTTGCCTACAATCTTCCTCATGCAGTGGTAGATGGAAATGTATATCGCGTATTAGCCAGGTTATTTGCGATTTCAACACCCATTGATAGCACTGAAGGCAAAAAGGAGTTTGCCAAATTAGCTCAGAAATTGCTCGATAAAAAGGATCCAGCTACTCATAATCAGGCAATTATGGAGCTTGGCGCGATTGTTTGCAAGCCTGCACAACCCGATTGTGAAAATTGTCCGTTAAGGATGCAATGTGAAGCATATAATAAAGGTATGGTAAGTC
>CAUJFJ010000175.1 GCA_963169675.1 Bacteroidota bacterium | reverse complement strand
GCACCACCCGCATTCGATTGGAAGATAGCCATAAGTACACCGGTAACCGTTACACCGGCAAGTAATCCACCAAGCGCTTCAGCACCAAACATTGGCAAAAATCCAATAGCAACCGGAACAGCTACTGCCATCAAGCCTGGTAATACCATTTCACGAATCGCAGCTTTAGTTGAAATCTCAACACATTTTCCATATTCAGCAACACCGTCAGCAGCTTCAAAAGTCTTTTTGTCGGCATCAGACCAGGTATCCATTTCTTTGTCACCATTGCGACGCATAACTTCAAGAGCAGCTTTAAGAGCTGGAATGGTGTTAAACTGGCGACGAACTTCTTCAATCATTGACATAGCCGCACGTCCTACAGCACCCATTGCAAGAGCTGAGAATACAAATGGCAACATACCACCGATGAATAACCCTGCAATTACATTAGCTTTCGAAATATCGATTGTTTTAATGTGTGCCGCAGTCATGTATGCTCCGAACAATGCCAATGCTGTTAATGCAGCAGATGCAATAGCGAAACCTTTACCGATAGCAGCAGTTGTGTTACCAACAGCATCCAATTTATCTTTAATCTTACGAACGTCTTTAGTCAACTCCGACATTTCAGCAATACCACCGGCATTATCTGAGATAGGACCATATGCATCAACAGCTAACTGGATACCCAAATTTGAAAGCATACCAACAGCCGCAATAGCGATACCATACAAACCTCCAAAGGCAAATGCACCTATGATGGAGAATGCTATGATAAGCGTTGGAATTGCAGTCGACATCATACCAACACCTAAACCTGCAATGATGTTAGTTGCTGCTCCTGTTGAAGATTGACGTACGATTGACATAACCGGTTTCTTTCCTGTTCCGGTGTAATATTCTGTCACCAAACCAACTAAAAGACCACCAACAAGACCAATGATGGTTGCTATGAAAATTCCTGTAGAAGTATATTCATTTCCTTTTACTGGATCAGCCCAGGCATACAATGGATCCTGGAACCACCATGTTTCTGGCAACATCCATTTAATGATGAACCAGGAAGCAATTACCATAAGTATAGATGATCCAAATTCACCGATGTTCAATGCTCTTTGAGGATCGCCACCTTCTTTAACACGAACGAAGAAAGTACCGATAATTGACATTACAATACCAACTGCAGAAAGCACCAAAGGAAGTAATACAGGGGCTAAACCACCAAATGTTGTATCCAGTGATACAAAATCAGCATTCATGAATGCTGCTCCTAAAACCATGGTACCAACGATAGAACCAACATATGATTCAAAAAGATCGGCTCCCATACCGGCAACATCACCTACGTTGTCACCAACGTTATCAGCAATAGTTGCAGGATTCAATGGGTGATCTTCAGGAATACCTGCTTCAACTTTACCTACTAAGTCAGCACCAACATCGGCAGCTTTTGTATAGATACCACCTCCAACACGTGCAAAAAGAGCGATAGAGGATGCACCGAATGAAAATCCGGTTAATACAGTAATAACACGGTTCAGATTGTCTACTGTATCTACTCCGAATTCAGCACTGTAAAGAATGAACAATAAACTCAAACCTAATACTCCTAAACCAACAACACCCATTCCCATAATGGAACCACCTGCAAAAGCAATTTCAAGTGCTTTTCCCATTCCTGTACGGGCAGCATTGGTTGTTCTTACGTTTGCTTTAGTTGCGATACGCATTCCAATGTATCCTGCCAAAGCAGAACAAAATGCTCCACAGATAAAGGAAACTGCAACCATCGGTGATGAAGTTTCAGTGTTTGCTGTAACTCCTAATAAAATGGCTACACATACTACGAAAATTGCAAGTACACGATATTCTGCTTTAAGGAAAGCCATAGCGCCCTCTGCAATGTGTCCGGCGATTTTTTTCATTTTGTCGGTGCCGGCATCCTGTTTGTTGATCCAGGCCGATTTCCATACTGTGTACAGCAATGCAAGTACACCGAAAGCCGGGATCAGGTAAAGAATTGAATTACCCATAAGTGATTGATTTTTAAGTTATTTTGAGTTGTAAGATTCGTTTTAAGAGCGCGCAAAGGTAAATCAATTTGGTTTAATCACCAAATCATTTCGCACAAAACCTGACTGAAAAGAGATTGTTAACTACTTATTAATGTACATCACTTGCTTTACCGCTTCAATTACACGAGCCGGATTAGGTAAGTAGGCATCAATGAGGGTAGGAGCATAAGGAAGTGGAACATCGCCACCCATTACCCTTAAAACAGGTGCATCGAGATAATCAAAGGCCTCACGCTGTACTTTAAATGCTACCTCTGTGGCAATCGCTGCCAATGGCCATGACTCTTCAACTATGACTAACCTGTTTGTTTTTTTAACTGATTCAAT
Organism: Bacteroidota bacterium; assembly: GCA_963169675.1. GTDB lineage: Bacteria > Bacteroidota > Bacteroidia > AKYH767-A > OLB10 > JADKJB01. The sequence continues at coordinate 5,001 of CAUJFJ010000175.1, read as the reverse complement.
TACAGTAGCATAGTCAATTGGACGAACTGTTCTTAGATCAATTACTTCTGCATCAATTTGTTCATTCTGAAGCTCTTCCGCAGCTTTTAAGGCCACTTTCATCATTTTTCCGAATGAAACAATGGTTACATCTTTCCCCGCTTTCTTAATATCTGCAACACCAATGGGCATCAGATATTCTCCCTCAGGTACCATTCCTTTCTCACCATACATTTGCTCCGATTCCATAAAAATTACGGGATCATTATCTCTGATAGCAGACTTCAACAATCCCTTTGCATCTGCAGGATTAGAAGGAACTATTACTTTTAAACCGGGACAGTTTGCATACCAGCTTTCAAAAGCCTGTGAATGCTGAGAACTAAGCATGCCGGCAGAAGCTGTTGGTCCGCGAAAAACGATCGGGACATTAAAGTGTCCACCTGACATCGATTTCATTTTGGCAGCTGAGTTTATAACCTGATCAATTGCTACCAGGGAAAAGTTGAAAGTCATGAATTCAATGATAGGTCGAAGTCCATTCATCGCTGCACCAACCCCGATACCTGCAAAACCCAGCTCCGCAATTGGTGTATCTATCACACGTGCAGCTCCAAACTCATCAAGCATTCCCTGACTAACTTTGTAGGCGCCGTTGTACTGTGCAACTTCTTCACCCATTAGAAAAACGTTTTTATCTAAACGCATTTCTTCAGCCATTGCTTCTCTTAGTGCTTCTCGGAATTGTATTTCTCTCATATCCTGTTTTTCAAACCGGTTTGTTTCGGGGCCTCAAAAATAGCAAAACTTTGATTCAAAGATTCATAATGCCGTTAATAGACGGGGAGTTAGCTGTTTAAAAATCTTCCAAAGCCTCCCGGGCGCTCATCAGTTCACTTAATGTATGAGCGTTTTTTTGAGATTTAGCTACAGATTCACCTGTTTGGTATATTGCCAATGCATCAGATTTTCTGCCGGTTTGCTCCAAAAGCTTCCCGTAATGGTAATAGTTTGGGAGATAGGAGGGGTCGTTTTGGAAAATGAAGGCCATGTGATTCAGCGCCTCCTCCATATTTGAAAGTTTGATGTGCTCCAAAGCAAGTGCATATCTGCTGAATGAGTCAGATGGATCTTCAGCCAAATAGCTTTGTAGCATTTCAATGCGGGTTTGTTGATTCATAAGTTCACAAAAATAGGATTTTGATCGATGTAAGAAATGCCACATTTGATGTGTTTTTTTTACCCAAAAAATGTACCTTTGCAATCCCAAAAATTAAACAATGAAAATTTTAGTTTGCATCAGTAATGTCCCTGATACCACCACGAAAATTAACTTTTCGGCAGATAATAAAGACTTGGTAACAGCTGGAATTCAATATATTATTAATCCCTACGATGAAATCGCGCTGACCAGAGCGCTGGAACTTACGGAGGCTTCCGGAGGCTCAGTGACTGTTTTGAATGTCGGCGATCCATCCACCGATCCAACTATCCGTAAAGCACTGGCAATTGGTGCCACCGATGCGGTTCGAATTAATGCTGCTCCCCGCGATGCCTATTTTGTGGCAAAACAAATAGCAAGTCATGCCGCAACCGGTAATTACGACCTCATCCTCACCGGTAGAGAATCGATAGATTACAATGGCAGCCAGGTTGCTGCTATGGTCGGAGAATTGCTGAACATTCCTTCCGTTTCAATTTGTAAATCTCTTACAGTTGATGGAACCAATGCTACTTTGGAAAGAGAAATTGAAGGCGGTAAGGAAGTAATTACTGCTCCATTACCATTGGTAGTAAGTGCTACTGAAGGAATGGCAGAACCAAGAATTCCGAATATGCGTGGTATTATGTCGGCTCGTACAAAACCTTTAAATGTTATTGAACCTGTTGCAGTGCCACAGCTGACTGCAATTGCAGGCTACGATAAGCCACAATCAAGAAGTCAGGTGAATTTGGTTGATGCCGATAAGGTTGACGACCTGGTAAATCTGCTTCACACCAAGGCAAAAGTAATCTGATTTATATTCAACAATAAAACGATTCAGTCTTCAGATCGGTTATATAATTCAATCAACGATTTTAAACATCATCAATATTTATAATAGCTTATGTCAGTTTTAGTCTATTGCGAACACGCCGGAGGTAAATTCAAGAAATCCACATTCGAAGTCGTTTCCTATGCTGCAGAAATTGCATCAATGCAAGGAACTTCTCTTACAGCCCTTTCAATTGGCGATGTGAGTAATGATGAACTGGCCATTTTAGGAAAATACGGTGCTTCTAAGGTTTTAACCGTTTCTAATGACCGTTTGAAACAATTTGTGAATATGGCCTATGGTGCCGTTATTGCAGATGCTGCCAAATCGGTACAGGCAAATGTGGTTGTTTTGTCCTCTTCCTTTTCCGGAAAAGGTCTTGCTCCAAGAATTGCAGTGAAACTGGAAGCCGGTCTGGTGGATGGTGCTATTGCTTTACCTGATTTATCCGCAGGTTTTAAAGTGCGGAAGACTGCATTTTCAGGCAAAGCTTTCGCAGATGTGGAAGTTACCTCTGCAGTTAAAGTGATTTCTTTAATTCCGAATTCATATAAAGTTGTTGAAAAAGCTCAAAGTGCAACGGTAGAAGCTTTCAATCCTGCAATTGATGAGAAGAGCTTTGCCGCTATGGTGAAGGAAATCGTTCAGGCATCTGATAAGATTTCTCTGCCGGAAGCAGAATTGGTTGTCTCAGCCGGAAGAGGTTTGAAAGGACCTGAAAACTGGGGCATGGTAGAAGAATTAGCCGGATTACTGGGTGCAGCTACTGCCTGTAGTAAGCCCGTTTCTGACTCTCATTGGAGACCACATTCTGAACACGTTGGACAAACCGGAATTTCAATTAGTCCAAACCTTTATATAGCTATAGGTATTTCAGGAGCCATTCAGCATTTGGCAGGAGTAAGCTCTTCCAAAACTATAGTCGTTATTAATAAAGATCCTGAAGCTCCTTTCTTTAAAGCTGCCGATTACGGTATCGTTGGCGATGCTTTTGAAGTTGTCCCAAAACTCATTGAGGCGATCAAAAAATTCAAAAATACCCACGGTTGATAATTTTGTGATTAAATTATTTTGAATTTTTGGAAGTTTAAGGTTGAAATTGTACTTTTATAAGAATTAATTTAAGTTCCGGGGTCCATTCAGGTATGAAAAAAATTAAGCTTGAAATTGTAGGTCTTCATTTAAGTCAAACCCAGTCAGGTGCATACGCCATGGTACTCGGTGAAGATGGTGGCAACAGAAGATTACCTATTATTATTGGTGGGTTTGAAGCACAGGCCATAGCCGTGGAACTCGAAAACATGACGCCAACCAGGCCCCTTACTCACGATCTTTTCAAGAATTTTGCACTTAGCTTCAAAATAAACATCCTCGAAGTAATCATCTATAACCTTAAAGAAGGTGTCTTTTATTCCCGTTTGATATGTTCCGATGAACATAATAACCTCCAGGAAATTGATGCACGTACCTCTGATGGGATCGCAATGGCCGTTCGTTTTAATTGCCCTATCTATACCTATGAATGGATTCTTTCTCAAGCCGGCGTAGCTATTGACGACGATTCACTTCCTATTGAAGAACCCAAAGAAAAGCCCAAAGAAAAACCTAAAGAGCGAAGCAAGCAATTGTATGAATTCAGTACACAATCTGAAGATGAATTGAAGGAATCACTTATGAGGGCTATTGATGATGAAGCTTATGAACTTGCCTCTAAAATCAGAGATGAATTGAATAAGAGAAAAAAATCTTAATTTTCCGGTCTAAGATATCTCCAATGGTAAAATTATCCAGAGTACTGTTTTTGCTGTGCCTCTCCGTTTTTATATTCTCGGCATGCTCATCCCCAAAAAAAGAATCGATTGAAAGTACACTTTCCAGAAAATGGAAGTACGTGAAAGTAGTCGATGAATCGGGCAAATCAGTAAAACAAATTGCTGACGACGATTATCTGCTGATCTCACAGAAAAATGGATCAACAACATTTGATTATGAGCTTCACAAAGAAGGTTTAAAAGCATCCGGTTCCTGGGCAGTATCAGACAGCAACCTGATGCTGACTTACGATCTTAAACCGGTGGTACGCGGACTCGATTCCAGTTTTTATCGTGTTGAAAATGGTAAGCCTTCTGTGGTTTTGCTTTCGGATGGTAAAAAGGTTACTACCCTTACGGAGAACGGAATTATATCCGAGAAAAATACCCGCTCCTTTAGCATAGTTTCGATATCTCCAACCACTCTGGTGTTTCAGGAGAATGGAGTATATTTTCATTTACAATATACCCCGCCACCGCTCGAAGGAGCCATTAGCATGAATTCTATTGGCCGCGGTATAATCGGACTGATATCCCTTATTCTTATTTTATATGCATTCTCCAGCAACCGGAAAATTATTCCCTGGAAACTGGTTGCAACGGGTCTGTTTCTCCAAATTTTATTTGCACTAGGAGTTCTTAAGGTAGATTTTATCAAGAACATTTTTGAAGCCATGGGAAATGTTTTCGTCGTTATTCTTGGTTTTACGATGGAAGGTTCCCGGTTTGTATTTGGAGATATGGTAAATCCCGGTGGTTCTATTGGGTTTGTTTTCGCATTCCAGATTCTTCCCACAATCATTTTCTTTTCTGCTCTAACCAGTCTGTTATTCTATATGGGAATATTGCAGAAAATCGTTTACGGTCTAGCCTGGGTAATGAGTAAAACCATGAAGCTTTCCGGTGCAGAATCACTTGCTGCTGCCGCCAATATTTTTCTCGGCCAGACTGAAGCACCTTTATTAGTAAAACCGTACATCGCTAACATGACCAGAAGTGAGCTATTATGTCTGATGACAGGTGGTATGGCAACAATAGCCGGAGGTGTAATGGCTGCTTATATCGGTTTTTTGGGTGGCGATGATCCGGAAATGCGATTGTTTTTTGCGAAACACTTGCTGGCAGCTTCTGTAATGTCGGCGCCGGCTGCAGTTATTGCAGCAAAAATTTTGATG
>CAUJFJ010000174.1 GCA_963169675.1 Bacteroidota bacterium | reverse complement strand
CATTATAATCTACTCAACGAACAAGACGGAACTTCTGTATAAAATTAAGGGGCATTTATTCAAACGGAATAATGCCCCCTTATTATTTTGTTTTTAGAGAATTTTCTGTCAGAAACTTACTCCAATGTACACTTGTACCTGGGAATTCATTGCATCTGAAAGGGTGTAGCTTACACCATTAAATGTTTTCTCCTTTTCTATTTTATCCAGACCCATAGAGTATCTTACTCCACCATGAATATTCGAAACATCAATTCCTATCCCGCCAATTAAACCCCAGTCAGTTTGTTTGAAATTATCTTTGTCGATCTCTTCTTCAAAGTCGAACAAACCTACACTTGAATCATTTTTAGCTTTTGCTCTTACCAGGAATGAGAAATAAGGTCCTCCATGTAGATTTATATTTTCATTCAATTGAACAACTGCAAGCACCGGAATTTCAATATACTCAACTTTTAATGATGTTTTGCCATCAAAAAAGTCGTTGTCGTAAGTAACTTCTGATCCCTTGGTAGTATATAATAATTCTCCCTGAACTCCGAAGTAATCAGTTAGATTCAATTTGCCGAATATACCTAAATGATACCCTAGTAATCCTTTCTCATCATCTACATCTTCAAGGTTTAGCCAGGAATAATTAGCACCTGCTTTAATTCCTATATTTACCAGTTTATCATTATTCTGGGCATCCGTCTTATCAAATGGCAGCATCACCAATGCTATGGCTGATGCTAAGTACAATAATGTGCGTTTCATAGTTAAATAATTTAGAAGTTTAGTTCTGTTAACTATTCTAACAATTGTACCACAGCAGAATCAATAGTTATTATTCAGATAATCAGCTGAATAGAAAATTAGAAGTACGCCCCTATTGGGGATTTTCTGCACATTTTGGGAAAAGAAGCCACCAAAACAACTTCAATACATAATCATTCTGATGAAAATATTTTTTATTTGAAACTTCAATCAGAATTCTACAGTCCTTAGTTGTTTATTTAAATATGGTAATTCCTAAGGCTCCTGATGTTTGATCAAATTCTATTTAATATTCTTTGAAAATCTGAGAAGTTGCGTTTTACTATTTTAATTTCCAATTAACATAGCTGTCAACTATTTTGAAATCTATTTTTTCATCCTGCATGATTTTGGCAATCAGGCTTTTTGGGTTCGGGGAACCATCCATACTTTGGAGAATTTCCATCTGACTGTCGTCAATCACTTTAAGTAAAATCCCCAGTCCTTTGTTGAAATAAAAGTAACCCGTTTCATGCCTTGTGTGGCCGTGTTTGGTACCACATAAGGGATCATAACAGTTGTATGTAACAACTTTATAAACCGGAATAGTTTGACCAAGAAATTCGTAGTATTTAATTTCGGTTTTCGTTTTGAAGGTGAATAGCACGAATGAAAGTGAATCGGCTTGTTGTTTATTTTCCGGGTGAGGAATTTTGATAAGAGATTCCATAACTCCTCTTGGATTTGGAAATTTACAGGTGTACCCCTGACCCGGATCTTCAGAAAGAACTATCGATTTGTATTGTAAAGTATTAAATTCTAGACCGTAACCAGAAGGATAGCAAAATATGTATTTAACATTTTTGAATGTTTTTGTACCAGATGGTGTATTCTTATCTGATTGAGTAAAGGCAGAATTGTACATCAACGTAAATAATACAATCAACTGAATAGCATTGAATCGTTTTAGGAAGTACATTATCATGAAGTTGTTTTGTGTAAATGGTTTTTTTGAGCCCAGAGGCACTTTACAGAAGCAATTTCAGTTAAATTCCATAAACATAAAGTTGAAATTATTTGCCTGCTACCGGAATTAAATAATTAATTCAAAAGCTGAATCAAACTACTGTTTCAACAACTTAAAACTATAGTTATTGGTCGGAGTATTTATTTGCATAATGTACATCCCCGTTGAGAGTGATTGCAGGGATATTTTGCTTGATGGATCTTTTATTTTCTTATCAAATACTTTTCTGCCTGATAAATCACAAACCTGCAACGTGGTGTTTTGTGGAATTTCCGGAATGCTGACTTCAATGAAATCAATTACCGGATTAGGATACCAGCTTATTTGTAAAGGAGCGTTTGTTTCGTTAATTCCTGTAGATTCATATTGTCTTCCGGCAATAAGGTTAGGTAGCCCAAGATTACATGTTCCGGTTAATAAATTGATACCTGAAGGGGTAAACCCGGAAGCCAACCCAGCAGAATCGGGATTCGTAATTATGCCCAAAAAGTTGGAATTGTATTGTGTACAATAAATTTTTCCATCGGGACCTAATTGCATGGTTCCTATTTCAAATAAGCCCGGACCACCGATTAAAAATTCAGAGGCTTCAATGGTTGCAGCATTGTTCGAAGTGATATCATATTGGTAGATGGTATAGATGCTTGGATTTACCGCAGCGTAAAGTTTTGTTTCATCCGGAGAAAAGGATACACCGTAACATTGAGATGCACCATTAGCGAAATGTATATCATTCGTAACAATACCGGAGTTTTTGTTAAAATCATAAATAGAAATATTTGGAATGTTGGAAGTTTCATAATTGCCCAAAGCAATTTTTGTTCCCGATTTGGAAAAGCACATCTGACCAAGATCATACTGATGTGCCAGTCCAATGGTGGTTAATACCGGTGTAGGATTGACCCCGGTGTTGTTGACTAAATATGCATAAAAAGTATTGGCATCAAACATGACCACCCAAACATCGGTTCCATTAGAATGGAAAGTTGCAGCTTGTTTTTCGGATTGAGCGTTTCCATTGATGATAATATTTTTGTTGGAAGTGATTGCGCCAAAGCCACCGTTCAAAGACATATCTACTTCTGAATAAGCATAAATCATATCCAGTGAAAAAATATAGTATATGTTTGATGAACCTGGTTTCTTTACAATGATTGCTGATTGGCTGGAAGATGAATTTCCTGTAAGACCTGTTCCGTTACTCATTATTGAATGTGAACGGTCATAAACGGTAATTCCGTCTGTATAAAAAAGTATATTGCCGGCATTATCGCTTATAGATGCACATCCTTCACCGGCATTCATAATACTGTTTGTTAGCGTAACCGGTGTACTGCTATTGAAATCTATACCTGCCTGATTTCCAAAATACCAGATGTAGTCTTCCTTTTGTGCATTTACAACAAAAGTGCTTAGAATAAATATCAGGGTAGAAGTTAACAATTTCATAGGGAAGGGTTTGATTGGAATGATAGTGACAGAATTTATATCAAATATAGGGCAAATGACTGTGATTCGCAAATGGTAATTAGAATTCAGCAGACTGCTTCTGGAAGCAAGATACAGATGTAACCAATAAGTTGCATCCAAAAAAAATTATTCTGATTGTAACCTGTAACCGGCTTCGGCGACTATTTTTTCAATCTTATTGGCAGCATTAGGTCCCACGCCATGCAGTTTTAAGAGTTCTTTTTTGGACCATTTGGTTAAATCCCTGATGCTATAAATCCCTTGTGCCATCAGCGCTCTTCGGGCTGGAGCGCCAATGGAAGCAAAAACGCCTTCTTTAGGGTTATTGATAGATTCACAGACCGGACATACCGGGCAATCGCTGGATTTATTGAAAGAATGACCGTTGGCGCAGGTTTTAAGCATTTATACATCAATTAATAATCAGAGGATTATCTGAAATATTTTGTTTACAATCGATATGATGGGGTAAAAATATAAAACTTTGCTAAAGTGGAAAGTTGGTTTCCCGGTGAATTATTGCATATAATTGGTAACTTTGCAGCAGCCTTTTGACTAACGGCTATAGCATAAGTAATTATTTTCAGCAATAAATCTGCCTTTACCAATGTCTGATACCCTTCAACCGGCTTCATCAAAAGCGGGGAAACAACTATACAGCTATCAGACAGGCGCAATCAATGATATTTTCAAGCGCCTGGAAGATCATCCTGCCCGTTACAATTTGCTTTATCAGTTACCTACAGGAGGAGGGAAGACGGTTATATTTTCTGAAATCACCAAAAAATACATTCAGAATACCGGTAAGAAAGTATTGATATTGACGCACCGGGTCGAGCTGTGTTCACAAACGCATCAGATGTTGAATGAGTTCGGAGTAGTGAATATGGTAATCAACAGCGATGTTAAAACTTTACCCGTACCGAATCCAAACATGTGTTTTGTTGCGATGGTGGAGACTCTTAATAACCGACTTCGTGACGAAATCCTTGATCTTGACAATATCGGCTTGATGATCGTCGATGAAGCGCACTACAATTCTTTTGGTAAACTTTTTAAGTTCTATGAAAAAGGGGTAGTTCTGGGAGTTACAGCAACACCACTCAGTTCCAACATCAAAATCAGGATGAAAGATACCTACGATGAACTCATCGTAGGGGAATCTATTTCTTCACTGATAAAAATGGGATTCCTGGCAAAGGCAACTACTTATCATTATCAGGTAGGTCTTACTTCCCTTAAGGTAGGAAGGAATGGAGATTATACAGTAAGTTCTTCGGAACGGCTTTATAACAATCATGCCATGCAGGATAAGTTGCTTGGCGCTTATAAGGAAAAGTGTATTGGTAAGAAGACTTTGATATTTAATAATGGTATTGCAACCTCACAGTATGTGTATGCTTCTTTTCAGGATGCCGGTTACGATATCCGACATTTGGATCACACACACAGTGCGCGCGAAAGGAAAGAAATTTTACAATGGTTTCGTGAAAAACCGGATGCCATTTTAACATCAGTCAGTATTCTTACTACCGGATTTGATGAGCCAACTGTTGAATGCATTATTCTGAACAGAGCTACCAAATCACTGACCCTTTATTTTCAGATGATCGGCCGCGGGTCACGTGTGCTTCCAAATAAGAAGGAATTCATGGTAATTGACCTGGGGAATAATTTATACCGTTTTGGTTTATGGGATGCTGATGTTGACTGGGTCAGTATCTTTAAAACTCCTGAATTGTATCTGGCAGATCTTAGAAGTGATGAAGAAATAGAGTACAACTTTAAGTATGTGATGCCGGACGAATTGCGGGCAATGTTCAGTAAATCGGCCGTGATTGATATGAATATTTCCGATGTTCATAAAGATGTAATGGCTACCGGTGAACGTCCGAAAGAAGTAATTGAAATTTCGATCAGACAACATCTGAAGATGTGTATCGAGAACAGCAATAATCTAACTGAAGCAATGCACCTGGCCGATCTGCTGAAGGAAGAGATTGAATTTCGCGTCAGAATTTTTTGCCGCTGCCTGAGTAAAACTTCAGAAAGTTATGTTCGGTGGCTGTCGGAGGATTATGTAAGAAAACTAAAAATAGGAATCATCCGACACTCCCAGACCATGCATTTATGGTAGCCTGATGTTTTTAAAATAGTGTGATTGACTACAATGCCATTATTCACTATTCAATTCTTGTTAGTTAATATTCAATAAAAACTTTTGGAGAACGAAAAACTATCAGCTGCGGAAGATTTACAATAAAAAATTGAATACCGATACAATCATCCTTTTGCCTCTGTAATAATTCCATTTTCCAACGCATACCAAACTAAACCTGCAATATTTCGGGAATGTGTTTTATCGAGTAATTTTTTACGATGCCCCTCAATAGTTTTTTCCGACAAGCAAAGAATTTCCGAAATTTCACGGGTTGAGTATTGTTGACAAATCAAGCGGAGAATATCTTCTTCACGGGTTGTTATTTCATTGGTGATATTCTTTTTCTTAATTGAAGTGGAATTTGAAAATTCTTTCAATAAAAAAACTTCAGCAACTTCTTTGGCATAATAATTTTTACCTGCAAGCATACTTTGGAAAGCTTCAATAAGCTCGAGCTTATTGGTGTTTTTTAGCAGGTAACCATTCGCTCCGGCTTTAAACATATTCACAATATTAGCTCTGTCATCCATCATGGAAAGCCCCAGAATTTTAACTTCCTGATTGGTTTTGCGAATATGAGCTGTTGCTTCAATGCCGTCCATTTCAGGCATTCTGATATCCATGACAATAATTTTCACCTGAGGGTTAGCTTCGAGCTTCTCTACCGCCTCTTTCCCGGATGCAGCATGAATGACTGCTTTAATATAGGGTATTCTTGAAATCGTAACTTCAAGGCCTTTTCGAAAAATTTCATGATCGTCGGCTAAAATTATCTCAATAGGTTCCATGACTAATCTTTTGGTTTAATGGATTGATTTTTAAACACAATATTATATGATGTCCCCTTTCCTGGTGAAGTGACTAATGTGTATTGGCCTTCGTACAAACGAACACGGGCATCGATATTGGCCAGTCCCATGCCTTTTTTAGTTTCGTTGGTTATATCAAAACCAATTCCGTCATCCTTATAGTTCAAAGTCAATTCCCCTGGAATCTGATTTATGGTTATATTGATAACTGAACAAGAAGCATGTTTTATAGAGTTATTTACCAGTTCCTGAAGAATGCGAAATACATTCACACCAAAAGGCGAATCAAGACCGGTTGGATTTGGAGAAACGGAAATAATAAGTTCTGTTTTATTGCGGACCGAAAGCTGTTTCTGAAATCGATCGAGTTCATAAATAAAACCATTGTTGATAAGGTACTTTGAAGCCTGATTGCGAATGATATTCCTCAAGTCGCCTACCACGCCATCCAAGACTGTAATGCTCTCTTCGGCAAGTGTTACCGATCCGGGATCTTTGCTATCTTCCCGTATAGCATCAATTCTTAGCTTTAAAGCAGAAAGCCTCGCTCCAATATCATCGTGCAGATCTTCAGCAATCCGGGTGCGCTCATTTTCCTGAGCATTGTAAACGGCATCCAGCAAGACCTTCTGAGATTTAACCCGTTGGCGATAAACATTATAAATTATAATAATCAGCAAAACGGCCATTATAAATACCGAAATGGAGATCACTACTACCAATGGAACAATTTCCTGTGAACCCATTATCTGGGCTGTTTTGATGGGATACATGTTAACCCAAAGGTAAATATTAAATTGACTAAAATATTTACTACAGAATGAATGATCCAGGTTTTACGCATTACATAGGTTGATTCATCTATAATAAGAAATGTTGCTGTGAAAAATATGGCAACATTTACAGAGAAATAGATAAATAGTCCGGCAGCAATCCAAAATCCGGTGTCTTTCACCAGATTAATATTTTCCATCTTGCTATATCTGATCAACGCATAAGCTGACATTGCCTGAACGACCAAGGATTCACCAGTACGGAAATTAGAATTATATGCCATGGGTCCCGGGTCAAATAGGGTGGTATATAATCCAT
>CAUJFJ010000173.1 GCA_963169675.1 Bacteroidota bacterium | reverse complement strand
ATTTAGCTATCAGACAATCTACCAATAAATGGACTATGGCTCAGCGGAATTGGGGGCAAATTATAAATCAATTCCTTATATTATTTGAAAACCGTTTAATGTTATAATTTTGCATCTTACACACTTTATGAGATAGTGTCTATATTATAGATGATAAATGATAGATTGAATTCTGCACAGAAACTATTTATAGTTCTATGCAAATGTCATTATTCAATTTTCACTTCATGCTCCTCAATATTCAATAAAACCATCTTAAAGACGAGAAACTACAAACTTTAGCAGCCACAAAATAAATCATAAATGAAAAACGAAATCTTGGAATTTATTTACAAAACTCTGATCACTGATCACTGATCACTGTACACTGATCACTAATATGTGCAGATACATCTTTTTACTGAAGCACTCCATCACCAAACCAACGAATCATCAAACCACCAAATCAAGTGCAGTCACACTTTTGTTACTCAGGAACAATAATTAGCACCTTTCGACTACGCTCAAGGCAGCGCATCAGCACCCTTCGGCTGAGCTCAGGGCAGCGCCCATTCGACTTCGCTCAGGGCAGCGCCCATTCGGCTGAGCTCAGGGCAAGCATTAAAAAAGGCCATCTCGTTGGAGACAGCCTTTTTTATTTGGTTCAGGGTAATTGATTACCACATGAAGAATTTCGGATTATCGACATACTTATCGATGTCATCATTGATGGTTCCGATAAGAAGCAGAACCCAGTCAACGGTTGCTACTATGCCAAGACCACCACAGGTAAGGATGTAACCAACTCCCGTCATAGTTTTAGTTCCCATGTAGAAACGGTGAATACCAAGTAACCCTAGGAATGTTGATAGTAAGAAAGCGACGATTGGGCTTTTCTCAGCTACCATAGCACTAGCACTAGATGCAGCAGGAGCAGCAAATGATGCAAATGATAAATCTGCAGCACCTGACATTAGGTTAGCAGTTACATCTGTCGACTGTTCAAACATCATATCGATCTTTGCGTCGTCGAGTTTGTAAGCCTGCGTTTCAGCGTATGCGCATACACTGAAAATGTTTAGCAGGAAAGAGAACACGAGTAATTTTTTCATAATTGAACAGTTTTTTTATGTTATAACGCCACAAATATAACTACACTCCAGTACAATTCAATGAAAATCTTATTTTTTTATGGTTGTTGACCAATTAATTAATTTGGCGAGCAGCTTTTGCAACGGATATGCACTTATGATAGCAAGCAACTTCGCGGATCTCACTTCACAGAAAACTCCCGCCAGTTTTATTACGAGTTGAAATGGAAGACTGACTGCAAGCAGTCAGCAATTTACCCTTTTTATGTGCCTGTTCTTCATAATTGAGCTTAAGCTAATTCGTGAAGCTAAATATTAATAATAAAAATTTTTTCAATATTTAACATATTTTAACAATTTATCACATTGATAACTAGATGTTTATATGATAAAACTCCACTTTTTACTCAACAACGAAAATTATTATAATTCCTAAATTGTCAACAATTAGTTTTTATCGTATATTTCAACGCAAATTTTGGGTAAAACATTATATTTAACTTCCCATTTTAACTCCGATGCAGAGAAATACAATTATTATAATATTGGTGTTAACTTACTCAATTAGCATGGGACAGACATCCAAATCTGATTTGCATGATCTGTCATATTTTAATTATGGGGGCAATAAAAAAGAATCTGCAGCTAAAGACTACATCCGTTTTTATCAAACATATATAAGCGGTATTCGGGGACAAGAATGTCCAATGTATCCAAGTTGCTCTAATTACGGACTTAAAACATTTAGTGAAACAAATTTTGCCTCCGCTTTGATTATGACTTCTGACCGTTTATTGAGATGCGGACACGACCACGATAATTATTCATTAACATTGAGAAAGAATGGTTTCAAAGCTCTTGATTATCCTGCTTACGACACCCCAAAAATTGAACTTTATTATAGTCGAAATTCCTATTATTTTGCATATTCCGACACAATAAGAGATGACTCAACTTTCCTTTTCATAAAAAAATTAATCAATACTGAGTATTATCAAGAAGCGTTATTGGAAGTAATGAGAATTGAATTTCATCTAAATACATTCAATATAGACCTCTTTATAAATAAAGTCATTTGCTTAAAAGCAATAGGCGAGTATGAAAAAGCATTATTTGAATACGAAACCAAATGCCCTGCAGAGTATAAATCAAACACAGAATTGGCATTTCAGATTGCACTAATACAGTACAAGCTTCAAAATTACGATAATGCCCTGCTGTCAAATTCTAGAGCTTTGGAATCATGCGCTGACACTTTTTGTAAACCTAAAATCATTTTACTAAACGGTTTACTATATGCTTATAAGTGCGACTGGCAAAATTCAATGCTTGCTTATAAATCACTTTCACAATTTGATTCTTACACACAAATATCAAATACAAATTTTCTCCTCTCAAAAAAAGCAAATCAACTTAAAAATAAAAGTCCATCGCTTGCAGGTGTTTTATCAATAATGCCTGGTTTAGGTTACGCTTATTCAGGTCATAAACAGACAGCTATTTCGTCACTTCTGGTAAATGGTCTTTTAGCATATGCCACTTACACAAGCTTTAAAAATGAAAATTACGGAATGGGAATCCTGACTGGCGTATTTAATTTAAGTTTTTATATTGGTAATATTTACGGAGCGACTATAAGTGCAAAACGCTTTAATGAACAACAAAAAGAATCAATCATAAAAAAATTAGAATATAATTCACACTTTTAAAAACAACAAAAATATGATCAGTAAAATTCAAAATTCAGTTTATTTAACGCATATCGCTTTACTATTGTCAATATCAATTCTCACTATGTCATTCAAAATGAGAGGTAATGGAGAAGTAGTATTAAACGCCGGAACAAACATCCCTCTTGAAACAGTTTCAATGATCCAATCGAATTTAGTTTCGGTAGGACAAACAATCGACTTTAGAGTTAAGTATGATGTTAAAGTTGAAGGTATGACTGTGATTACAGCTGGATCTATAGCGAAAGGTCAAGTTATGAGAGCACAAAGGGCAAAAGGTCTGGGTAAGGAAGGATTTATTGAAATTCAGATTAAATCCGTTACCGCGGTAAACGGTCAAGAAGTATTTTTGACTGGAGGTAATGTGTATCAAGAAGGAGAAGAAAAACAAACATTGGCCATACTATTAGGTGTATTTGTCTGTATTTTGTTCTTGACTATCAAAGGAAAAAACGCTCAAGTTCCTCCTGGTTATCAAGTTACATCATCTGTTGCGACTACTATGACAATAAAGATTTAGGGCTAGTATAAATCCTTTTATTAGCAGGTCACTAGAAGCTAGGGATTCTGTTTGATAATTAGTACAAATCGCTTCAATGCAATTTTGTGATGGCTTTATAGTTTTAAGGTTAAAAACCACTAAATTATTGAATCAACAAAATATGGATATGTTAAATTAATATTAACTTAATTCTTATTGGTTTGCTAAAAATACATCATTGAGTAGTGTTCAGAATGATAGATGTGATGTCTGAGGGAATGCAAGGGTCTATCTATTGAAAAGGGCAATCTGAATGACTTTCCAGGGACTACTGAAAACATATTGCAATAGCGCGTTCTCGACTAAAAAATACTGCTGGTATTGCTACCACCGATATATGTGGAGAGTAAACTACATGTATTCAGCTATGTAAAAACAACCTAGGCTTTTGTAACTTGTAAGTGCCATACTGCTTGGAATTTAGTCGTATACTAATTCAAGGGATAAAAAATATTTGTAGATATTCAATCAGACAGTTATTCCTTAATTCCTTTATTGTGAAAAGCAGATGTACATACCAAACCATTTAAAGAATGATAACTCTTAAAGCAATAACATTTGCTTTTGGAATTTAGAAATTTTGTAACAATTCGTATTATCGTGATTTTAGAAGGAAATATGGATACAGTTATTTTAATTAAACACATTTTAACTGAGGTATCGGGCTACAAGTGGCATTCGTCGACCCCGACCAAAGGCTTTGGATGAAACTCGTAGCACCGGAGCAAACTGAAAGCGTTTGTACTCATTGATATTCACCATTTTAAGTATCCTTTTGACCAGCATTTCATCGAAACCATCATCAATAATCTGATCGGGTCCTTTATGTAGTTCAATGTATTGATAGAGAATCTGATCCAGAATATCGTAATCGGGTAACGAATCGCTGTCCTTTTGACCCGGTCGGAGTTCGGCTGATGGTGGTTTGGTGAGAATATTCTCGGGAATTAATTCACCATTGCGGTTTATGTAGCGGCAAAGACCGTAAATATCGGTTTTATACAAATCGCCTATAACTGATAAGCCCCCACACATATCCCCGTAAAGGGTGCCATAGCCAACAGCCAGTTCACTTTTGTTGGAGGTGTTCAGTAAAATGTAGCCATGTTTATTCGACAATGCCATTAATAACGTTCCGCGCGTACGTGCCTGAATATTTTCTTCAGCAACATTGAAAGGTTTTCCTTCAAAAGCCGTTGAAGTTGCATCAATAAAACTATCATAAATAGTATGTATAGGAATTTTCAGTGTTTTCACTCCTAATCTTTCAGCAAGCACTTCAGAATCGGAAACGGAATGATCAGATGAGAAATGAGATGGCATCATCACCGGAATTACATTTTCAGCACCAAGGGCTTCGGCAGCCAATGCAAGTACCAGCGCTGAGTCGACACCCCCGGACAATCCCAAAGTTGCCTGCCTGAATCCCATCTTATGAAAATAATCGCGGATACCCATAATTAGCGCATGGTATAATTTTTCCATTTTGCCCATTTCATCTATTGACGCAGGAATGCGAAAGGCATCAGAGGCTGTATCAATAATGGCAAAGTCAGCAGCAAAATATCCCAACTGTTTTACCAGAGCGCCATCTTTATTATATGCCATCGAACCTCCATCAAACAACAAGTCGGTTTGGGCTCCGGCAAAATTCACGTAGATAAGTGGAAGTCCATATTTGGAGACATTCCGTTGTAAAATGGCTTTCCTTTTTTTGTCGTGGTTGTAATCGAATGGAGAAGCCGCAATATTTACAATAATTTCAGGCTGTTGCCGGATGAGTTCCTCCATGGGTGAATGGACATATAGCGGATCATCTTCTTCATTCCATAAATCTTCGCATATAGTAAGAGCAACCTTACGACCTTTAATAGTTACTGTATGAAAACTACTGTTTGGTTCAAAGTAGCGGTATTCATCGAACACATCATAAGTTGGAAGCAATGTTTTATGAACGACATCAGTTACTTTACCATCTTCAATTACAAAAGCGGAATTAAATAAATTTTTTCCTTTAAGAACAGGATTTACGGAAGGGCTGCCAATGATAACTGCCATAGAGCCTGAATGAGCTGCGATTTTATCGATTGCATCCCGACATTGGGTAGTAAAGTGAGAAAATTCGAGGAAGTCGAGAGGGGGATAACCGCAAATGGCTAGTTCCGGAAAAACGATCAGTTCAGCACCGGCTTTTTCTGCTTTCCGGATAGCATCTATGATGGTAGCGGTGTTACTTTCAAAATTGCCAATATGGCTGTTGATTTGTGCCAGTGCTATTTTCATAATGCAAAGGTAGAAAATAAAAAATCCCGCCATAAGCGGGATTTGAATGAAGAAATAAGTTGTTTAGAAGAATACTCCCAGATTTAAAGAAATACAATCTGTATTCATCTGGGCATCTTTCTCTTTAAGAATATCTATAATACCATTATTGTATGTAATTCCCGCAGTAATACTGGTTTTACCACCTAAATTATATTCAGCACCTGCACCAACCAGCAATCCGATGTTAAACACCGTGAAATCACTCTGATTACTGCGGTTGCTCCGGTCATCTACTAAAACACTTTCAGAGTCTATTGTCTGGGTAGACTTAATGATTACCCCGGGTAAAAAACCAAATGTGCCATAATACTTCATGTATCCAATTTCATTGGTTCTTAACTTAAGGGCGACTGGTACATCCAGAAATTGCAATTTCTGAGTAAAAGAAACGGTTTTATCATCCAGCGCAGTATATTTAAACTTCCCACCACGGTAAGAAACATCGATTCCGGTGGCAAAAGCATAATTGGAAGAGAACTTAAATTCAGTAACTAATCCGTAAGTAAATCCGATGCGGATGCCATCATTGGATACTCCATCGGCATCAACACGTAGCCAACTAATTGTGGGAGTAGCCTTTAGACCAAAATTTAAAGTTTGGTCATCATAAGAACCGGTTATTTCCTGAGCTGATAAATTCGTTGATAATGCTCCTATAAGCATCGCAGACAAGACAAGTTTCTTCATAATTTTGGCGTTTTAAAGTGCAATTTTACGCAAAATTATGATGAAGAAGGGGATATATTATTTT
>CAUJFJ010000172.1 GCA_963169675.1 Bacteroidota bacterium | reverse complement strand
ACTTGATATAACAACAGAAACAGTAGAACTAGATGTGCAACCATTATTATCTGTAATCACAACGGTATAATCACCGGCATCATTCAAAGGATTGGCAGAAGCTGTAACCTGTGGTGTAGCTGAAGTCGATGTGAAACCATTCGCAGCAGTTGTTGTCCAGCTATAGGAAACCGGAGTTCCAGAACCTAAATATGTTGCAGTTAAATTCAATACTGAATTCTCACAAGCAGGATTGGTTGCACTTGCCTGAGCACCACAAGTAATATTCAACAGGTAATCTTCAACCTCACCAAATGTGTAACTAGCCTGACAAGGATCGTTATTCATAGCTGTGGTTGATACCTCATCTCCGAATTTAATTCTAAGAAGTGTATTTCCTGGAAGTGCATTCGCAGGAACAGTACATGAAACTACATATACATTTCCACCAGCAATGGTGACGTCTGCATTTCCACATAATTCACCTGCATCATTCCAGTCTCCATCCTGATTAAAGTCAGCGAAAATATAAATTCTGTCTTCGTCGAAAATATTTGCTGCATTTAAAGTAACTGTAATATTAAATGTAGAATTAATGTTTACGTTATTTATTGCACCTAGTCCGGTGTAATTAGTATATAATGTACTCAATGACGGATTACTGAATGCTCCGGACTGTACATTTGTTACGTGTTCAAAAGTGCTATTGGTTGCAGTTGAAGTACAGTAGCAACTTACTAAACTGGTGCTAAATGATCGAGAGGCTACACAAGATGTTGCATCACCTAATCCATTGTATGCAGTTACTCTCCAATAGTAAGTAGCGTTATTGTTTAACACGCCCGTAGCATAAGAAGTAGCTGCACTGTTTTGCACTAAAGTAGAAGGGTCTTCAGCCTCTACCAATGCCTGATTTGTTCCCAAATAAACTCTGTAACCGGTTGGTCCTCCCCCACCGCTGCCATAGTTTAAAGTAACTCCATTCGGACAAACACTAGAAAGATTTAAAGGAGCTAAATACACACCACAATTTGGTGGTACAGGTGTTTTGTACTGAACTGTAGCAGAAATTCTGAAATTCGCTGATGCACTATTGAAATCCGTCCATACTGAATTTCCTGTTGGAGATGTAAAGAAGAAATCTCCGCTTCTTACAGGGGTTTCAATCTGATATCCAAATCCAACATTCACAGTTCCAGTTTGTCGAATTCCTACGTAGAAGGTTCCTGAAACTTCAACATCCGGTAACGATACAAACACACTTCCGGTAGCTGATAACTGAGTTGCCGATGTGTACAAATTTGTACCGGGCACTCCACCTGCATCGCTCCAAATACCTACTTGATAAGGTTGACCTGTAGTTGTAAATACAACTTCAAATCCATTAAGTGTATCTGCATTTCCAAAATTATTTGCAGAAACAAATCTGGCAACAAAATCACCAGATGCTCCAGTAAACCCTACACCTAAAGTAATAGGTGGAGTGGCATATTTATAGGAGTTGAGATCTTTGGTAGCATCCTGTGTAACACTCAAAGTGTTATTTCCAGATATATCATCAGCTGGAAGTGTCACCTGAATAGTTGAGGTTCCAATTGCAGAAGTTGTATAACCAGCAAATGAAATCACAGCTGATTGTCCAACTCCTAATGCAGGAATAGTAGCAGTTGTAGTAAATGGGTTTGCACCTGTGATTGTAAGAGTGGCTGTATTTACTGCTGTTGCTCCGGTTCCAACATTTAAAACTCTTGCACGGATATCAGGTGAAGCAGTGTAACCATTAGATGTTTTACCTTGTGCATAAATATTGGTAATTGTCAAATCATTTGGTGTTACAATACTATATGTAATACCACCTGCATAGTTTCGTAGAGACAACAAAGCATTAGGCATATTTACCCTCACTCCTGCTCCATTAATACCAGTTTCCAACAATACATTGTCTGCACTCGTTACAGATGTTGGCACTGAAGCAGCTACTCCATAAACCAATCCAGGAGTTGCTGCAACTCCGGTAGTCCCATTCACTGCAAACCGGTAAGTTGCACCGGGAGGGATGATGATATTTAACCCTGTGAACAGTGGTTGATATCCACCTATTGCAGTGAAATTGGTAACGTTTGCATCAACTACCCAACCGGTTCCCAAACTTATGTTCGGAGTTCCGGTAAGATCAGTTGTTGAGTGCCACAAGGTGTGACTCATACCATTCGGATTAGTGAAAAATGATGGGTAAATAACGCTTGAAATCGAGATAGGTAAAGCGTTACCATTTGTCACTTTGAATGTAATGGAAGTGTTGGCTCCACCACCATAGGTTAATGAAGCTGATGGCACATTATTAGTCAAACTCGTTTGCGCATTCGCAAACAACAGTCCTGAAATCAATATCACCAGCGTGACAAGACTTCGTTTTAATAGTGGGATTTTTTTCATAATTGTTTTTTTAGGTTAGTATTAATTGATTAAAGATGAAGGCAAGTTGATTTGATTGCTATATCGAAAAAACAATCTAAAGAATAGTGATTTTCCCTTATTCATAAGTAATTCACTTTGGCAGTTAAAAGCGTATGCAATTTAGAAAAGAAATTGATAACTCAAAACAACTTTGTCATTTTTTTGAAATATTTTAAAAAAATAAAAAAGGGGCTGAAAGTCAGCCCCTTTTTTATAATAATATTGTTTCTATATAACCTATCTGACTATAACCTTATCAGAAAAATTGTTCAGATAACCTTTAAAATTAAGGAGATACACTCCAGCAGAAAATTGATCCGCCGGAATAGCAAATTGATTCACGCCAGCTTCAGCACTAACCTGATGCTGATAGATCAGGCGCCCTGACAAATCATTGATAGTTATTACACCTTTTTCGGCTATCTGAGTTTCAAATATCAAATTTATTTGCTGATTTCGCTCTACATAAGTAAAGAACTTGATAGAACCACTGGTTTTACAAGCTTGCTGGCTTATAATTTCAGAATATTCATATGCTCCATCGGTATCAGTTTGCTTTAATCGATAATAATTGATACCGCTTAATGGATTCAGATCTTTTATTGAATAAGAAATAAAATTATTGCTATTCAAAGCACCTTTCACTGTTGCAATTGGCATAAAGTCATATCCATCTCCACTTCGCTCAACAGTAAACAATTCATTATTCGTTTCACTTGCAGTAGTCCAGTATAAATTCATCTCAGCATTCAAACATCTGGCTTCGAAAGAAACCAATTCAACCGGAAGTGGATTTAACAATGCCGATAAAGTCCACCATCCATTCAATGATGTTTGTCCATTTGCTAAAGTTCCAGTCACCAAATTACTTTGACTACCAACAGGCAAAGCCCAACCTAAAGAAAGTGGAACCCATTTCTGAGATCTTGGATTTGTTATTCCTGATGCTTCATTGGCTGTACATTTATAAGATAAGTTGGCCGTTGAAATTGTTCCTGTAGTATGTAAATACCAAAACCTGTCCACTGTTTGTCCACTGTTATCGGTACCACCTAAATTATTAACATGAAATACACCCGGAGGCAGCGGTGTATTATTAGGAAGTGTACCAAAAGTAGCAATCACTAAAGAGTCGATTTTACCGGCAGTAGATGCAATGGTAAATGGAATATAATTTGCCGCAGCATTGTCAATTCCAAATGGAATAGTTAAAGATGGTGTCGGAGAAACACCTCCGGTGTAACGCCAAATAACATTACCATTGCCGCCATAAGTTTCAGACCTGATATAACCGTTCGTTCTGGCAATCGGTGCAGAATTAGATGTACGGAGAAAAATATTTTTTCCACCGGCATTTCCGATATGATCATCATCCAGATTGAGTTCTCCATTTGTGAGAACTAATTGACTTCTTACAACAACACTGGTTACATTTGGAAAACTGGTAGGATACACCCACTCTGTATTTGGAGTGCCCTGGAAATTAATTTCAAGAATTCCATATTGATGTTGTGACTTGATAGCAATACCTAAGTTGTACCCGGAAATTATCTGCGTATCAACGCCATAATATTCTACTACACTGGTAGGTAATAAATAATAATCGAGATTCCCAGTTGCATCAAATGCTGCGTTCGCTGTATTATTAAACAATCCATTGGTATGCTGAATTCTTACTCTTGAAAGCAGAACTAATATACCGGAAGCAGGATATTGATTGTTTGACAATACTTTATTTGCATGCAAATCCAGGACAGAACCGTTATCAAGCCAAAGAAAATCTGTGGCAGATGTTGCAATAGAATATGATGCAATTTGCAAATTTCCGGAAACTACATCAAGAGTAGTTCCTGAAGTTACTTTTTGCTTAGCTTCCTGAATGGTATGTCCATTTGCTCGGGTATAGGTAATAGTACCTGCCCGGGTAAATATTAAAGTAGCAAAAGCACTGTTTGCAGCTTTAGTCATCAAACCGCCGGGTCCTAATGTATAGTTAGGTGATTTAACTGTAACAATTGGGGGAATCGATGATGTTGAGGCATTATTGTCAAAATAAAATGTTCCACCAGAATGTACAAAGTCTCCGTTATTATCGCCATCGGCATTTATAGAAACGTTAGTACCATATCCATTAGGTATTGTCGTGGAGTTGTGTAAGTAAAAATTCCCTGCCGATTGTAAAAATCCACCATTGACATTTAATACCACTTCACCAGATCCACCTTTAACAGATAGGCTTCCACCAGTCACACTTAAACTTCCGGCGATGTTACAAATCAAAGAATCGCTTCGTGCAGAAATAAATTGATTACCTCCAGATACACTAAAATTCCCTCCTACAGTCATTATTACGGCATGTCCGTTACTTGCATTAAACAAGAGCGATGAATTAAATGATGAAACTCCGCCAGACATACTAACATTTCCACCGATCGATACAACTTCACGGCCTTTGGATTTACTGGATACAAAAGTTCCAGCTGCACCACTTATTAATAAATCACCACCGATTGTCATACTTAACCGAGACTCATTTGAAAAATCAACTAATTCAACACCTATTACAGAGAAAGTATCCGCAACACCGAAGAAACTTATGTCGACATGTGTAGCGACGTTAAAAGTTGTTGATGTCGCTACCAACGTATTTGCATAAAATACAGAAAACTGCCCACGATTATATTCAACAGAGTTAGCACTAAAGTTGGCAATACCCGATTGCTGCGAAACGAGATTGTGAATTCCATAGAAATAACCGTTGTTCTGGGTCAATCCACCCGAAATATTCAAAGTCAGATTTCCATCTCCATTGTAAATTCCATTAAAGCGTCCTTGATTCAAAGTAAAATCTCCTAGCACAGTTAATGCCAAAGCAGAATTTGCTTGATAAACTCCATTAAATCCTTGACCGGCAGCTGTACCGGAATTATTAATTGTGAAATTAGCACCTACTTGAATAACAGTTCCACCGTTTGAGCCTGCACCTTTATTTCCATAAAAATAATTTGCAGGAGTTGCTGAATTAAATACAAAACTTCCACCAATCATAATCGAATCAGATTTAATGTTGGCAACATAATTCTGTCCGATGAAATTACCGGAGTTCATTGAAAAATCATTTCCAACATTAAACAATAAGTTTCCATTTGTATTTGCAGCAATGAGGTTTGCTCCAACAGCAGATGTGTTAAAATTTCTGGTAATTAACACCTGTGTTCGGTTAATATTAATGTCTGAATTGACCAAAGTTGTATTTGTGTTACCTGTAATATTAAAGTCATTACCGATATTAATAAATACACCTGCGGTTGGACTAGGAATTAAAGAATTTCCTCCCACCAAAACATTATTGACTCCTCCACCAATATTGAAATCCTGCGTGTTAAAAATCATAACACCATTATTTCCTTCCATAAACCTTAAGTAAGTAGGATTACCAGTGATGGTTGTTGCACCTGCAACAGTCAGGTTAAGGTTACCATTTACTTGTCTCAAAATAGATATGGAATCACCTGACATGAAAAAATCTCCGGCAACATTAATATTAGCGGATGCATTTTCTGACAAGGTTCCCTCAATGACAAAAAATTTATGATTAAGTGATAAGTTCCCGTTTATGGTCCAATTAAGTACACCATATGACAACTCCATTACTTTACTAGTGAAAGCAGATATACTGTTATCAGTAAAATTCTGACATGTCAATGTGAGTGATCTGTTAGGACCTTTTTGAAATATGATACTACCGGTTCCGGTTACTGTAACGTTATTAAGATTTAGAGTGTTTGATCCAAGTGTTCCATCATCCATAGTAATCTGTCCGTTTGTGATAGTTAAATCACCACGAATTCTGGAAACTGCAAATCTTCCATCCTGATCCCAGTCGCCATTAACACTCAGCGTAACATTACCAAAATTACCGGTTACTCTGTTTGGATCCCCCAATGGAATTGAAACGTCATGCCATTTCTGAATAATTAAATTACTTGCCGGGTCAAAATTTTCAATTCCATTTTCAAAAATAACTTCATCGTTCGGAGCATTGGCTCTTGGATTATGTATATAAGTCCCACCGGCAGTAATATTAAATGCCAAGCCCACTGTAATAAAATCAATTTTACCATTGTTAACTAAATCACCGCTAACTGTAACATTTCCTTCACATGCCAAGGTACTGCTGGCAGAATTATTTACATTCAGCACACCACCAGCATTCACGGTTAAATGAG
>CAUJFJ010000171.1 GCA_963169675.1 Bacteroidota bacterium | reverse complement strand
GCAGCAGCCGCGGTTTCAGCCGGCTTAGGCTCATTCTGCGCCTGAACAAAAGACGCAACACCAATTGATAACATCGCAGTTACCAAAATCAGAGAGAATAATTTTTTCATAAGAAGGTTATTGATTTGATAAGGTTTTTTTGTTTTCTGTTAAACGAATTTAATGAATGTTATATTTTCAATTAATATGGGTACTCAAGTTTATAATTTCAAAATTACTAAAATCCGACATCAAATAGTATTTCCATTGCTCATTAGCTTTCGAAACCGCTTTTTGATGCGGAGAGAGTGGGATTCGAACCCACGATACCCTTGTGGGGTATACACACTTTCCAGGCGTGCTCCTTCGACCGCTCGGACATCTCTCCGTAATGCCATGCAATTCGCCTGACTGGTACTCCTTTAAAACAGGTGCGCAAGATAGGAAAATTCCCAAAACGCAAGAAATATTTTGTGTTAGGGTAATGTAAAGATTTCAATTTGTTAGTTCCCCACGCAGGGAAATTTTCATAAGTCTTTTAATCTCAGAAAGTTTGCTTTGAGTCCCCAATAAAAACATAAGCTTGGTGATGGCTGCTTCCACGGTTAAATCGGCCCCACCAATCACTCCCATTGCTGCCAGTTTGCTGCTGGTAGTATATCTCCCCTGTTCTACGGTGCCTCCCGGACATTGTGTAATATTGATTATGACCAATCCCCTGTCTGCTGCTTTTTGCAACTCATCTATAAACCACCCCGATGAGGGGCCATTTCCCGATCCAAATGTTTGTAAAATTATGGCTTTCAATGATTTACATTTCAATTGATTGGCAAACCAATCTTTCGTCATTCCCGGATAAATAGGAATCACACCTATTTGATCATTTAGTTTTTTATGAACCTTCAGTTTTCCTGACGGAAGCTTTTGAATCAAATGGGTGTGGAACCGAATATGTACACCAGCCTCAGCAATAGGCTGATAATTAATACTTTGAAATGCTTCGAATTTAGAAGAATTGATTTTAGTAACCCTGTTTCCACGGAATAATAAATAATCGAAATAAACAGCTACTTCCGGAACTGCTGGTTTGCCATCAATTTTGGTGGCTGCAATTTCAATGGCGGTCACCAGATTTTCTTTGGCATCGGTCCGTATTTCCCCAACCGGAAGCTGGGAGCCTGTAAGGATAACCGGTTTCCCCAAATTTTCCAGCATGAAACTAAGTGCTGATGCCGTGTAAGCCAAAGTATCTGACCCATGTAAAATCACAAAGCCGTCGTATGCGGAATAATGTTTTTCTATTAATTCGGCCATTTCAATCCAATGAGATGGCTTCATATCTGATGAATCAAGGACTGGCTTGAAAGAAACAACATCAATATTATAATCGAACTTCCTGATTTCAGGAACCTGTTCTTTGATTTGTTTAAAATCGATTGGTTTTAACTCACCTGAAATATGATCCTGAACCATACCGATAGTTCCACCGGTGTAAATGATAAGCACGGAGGTTTTCGATCCTACAGTTGTTTTTAATTTTCTTGCCATGTTTAAATTGTCCCTTTGCGGGGATGAATCAGTTAGGAAGTTTAAATAATCTTCGTGCATTTTCGGAAGTAACAACCGCCAATTCATCGAAAGATATTTTTTTTAATTCAGCTACTTTAGCAGCTATTAATTGCAAATATCCAGGCTCATTGCGTTTACCTCTGAAAGGAGTGGGTGCAAGATAAGGACCATCTGTTTCCAATAAAAGAGATTCAAGTGGTAACTGCTCTACAATTTTATCGAGACCCGAGTTTTTAAATGTTACTACTCCCCCAATGCCCAACATAAATCCCATATTTATGATTTGATCGGCCTGGTTGATATCTCCTGAAAAGCAATGAAAGACACCCTTCAATGCAGGATTATTGATCTCATGAAGGATAGCAATTATCTCAGCAGTACTGTTTCGACTGTGTATTGCAATAGGTAAATCAAATTCTAATGCCCATTTTACTTGTTCCCGGAATGCCAGTTCCTGTTGATTTTTAAAAGTAAGATCCCAATAAAAATCGAGGCCAATTTCGCCAATTCCAAAAACAGATTTTTTTCTTTCAATCAGGATCTTGCGAAGGGCTTCCAGTTGTTGTTCAAATTCAGCAGTGACATAGCAAGGATGAAGTCCCATCATTGGGAAACAAGCATCAGGGAATTGAGCATGCAAATCAAACATCGGTTCTACGGAGCCTGCATCAATGTTTGGGATTAAAAAACGGCTTACTCCTTTGCTTTTTGCGTCATCCAAAAGTGCCATACGATCAGAATCGTATTCCTCGGCATAAAGGTGAATATGGGTATCGGTGAGCTTCATAAATATAACTGCAAATATAGCAGATATTCGAAGCCGAAATCCCGGTTCAGATTTAATTGAAAAACGGAGCGATCAAATCCTACTTGAATTGATCGCTCCGCCCATAAATAATAACCAAATTAGTCTTGTTTGCTGATAACGATCTTTTTATATTCGGGATTACCGCTATTAGTAAAAGTCAAGAAATAAACACCATTCTTCAAATCAGCCGTATCATGTACAATCGATTTTCCGTTCATCTGATAGCTTCCGATTATTCTTCCTGAAATATCAGAAACGGTATAAGCCTGCAAAACTTGTTCCGGCTGACTGATGGTGAATGACTGATTGGCAGGATTCGGGAATACTGCAAAACTATTTCCAAATCCAACTTCAGGCACACCGGTGGGAGAAATATTTAAAATAACATCATCAACAAGTAATCTTGTTCCGAAAGAAGGTTCTACATACACATTTGCCGTACTGAAGTTCAATGTATAGGCAGCAGGGATTGCATTCACAGTATACACCACCGGAGCAGATAAATAAGTGTAAACAGGCACGGTACCGGAGATCAGAATTTCTGCTCTTCCGATTTCATCCCCCATTGCATCGAACACCAACAAGATTGCAAGACCGGTATCACCATTGGCGGGAAAATATTTGTGGAAGAAGCCAAAATCGACCAGGTAACCACTTATTGCAACTTGTTCAAATGTCCCCCAGGAAGTGAAAATGGAATCTTCATCGGCGCTCACACTACCTGCAATGCCTTCATTAGTTGTGAAATTATAGGCATTTCGAAGTTCTAAGGCATACGAACCGGAATGAGCATCGGTAGTAGCAGCATAAAACTGATTATCGAACACAATGGAATCTCCGGTCACTACTCCTGAAGAATCTATGTAAGCAGAGAAAATGTAATTGTTGCCCCAATTGGAACAAGTCCCATTGGAATTCAAATTCTCGAACCCGGGATTAAAAAGTTGAGCCTGAAGCCAACCGGGGATTAATGCGGTTAACAATGCGGTACAAAGTAAGAATCGTTTCATAATCGTATTTTTTTTAGTTAGTGGTTTCGGCTGCAGCCAAAACGGTTTTCATCAGATGATGGGTGTAAAAGTACAGTGGGGAGGTGCTTAAGACAAGAAAAACAGGTAGACAACAAGTAGACATTAGATGAATGGGAAGTCAGCAACAGGTGAACAATTATTGAAAATCAAATACTTAAAATAAATTCCGATAAATTATCTTCTGTATTAAGCTGCAATTTTTTGCGAAGACGATAGCGTGCTGTTTTCACACTATCGGGAGAAATATTTAAGATTCCAGCCATTTCTTTGATAGAAAGATTAAGCTTAATGAGCGCACATAACCGCAAATCATTAGGACTGATATCGGGGTAAAGTGATTTTATTTTGGAATAAAAGTTCTTGTTAACACTTTCAAAACAGGTATTAAAATCTTCCCAATCTGCATCGTGCCCCGAGCTTTTGGTAATTATCTTATTAAATTCCTGAAACTGTTCATTTGCTGGAAACGATTCTAATTTACTCCTGAGCTCAGCAAGCAATTCATTTTTCTGCATCATTTGCAAAGCCAAAGCGCTCATTTGACCTTCTTTAAATTCAAGCTCATTTTGTAGTTGCTTTTCGCGAAGTACTTTTTGTTCTTCCTTAACTACCAGTAACTCTTCTCGTGCTTTAAGCAACAGCTTGTCGCGATGATTTATTCTTTTAAGAATTATGGTAGTAATAATTCCAACCAATAATAATATTGCCAGAACTCCATATAAAATAATGTTTGTCAAGCGAGAAACCTGGTTCTCCTTTTGTGCTATGGCGAGTAAACGTTCTTTTTCCGCAACATTAAATTGAACTTCCAATTGTTTAACAACGGCATCCTTTTCAGATGTAGCCAATTGATCTGAAAGAGATACAATTTCCTGTTCAGCTAAAAAGGCTTCCTTATATTGTTGTTGTTGTTGATACCAGAGTGAAATTTTGGTAAGAACTTTTTTCAAAAATAATTTATCCGCCAAAGAGCCGGCAACAGACTTGGCTTTAAAAAGTAATTCACCTGCAGTCGATGTATTATTGGAAGTCTCCAAATGCCAATCACTTAAACCAATAAGTGCAAGCACAATAGCCTGACGGTTTTGCATACTGTCAGCAATGGCCAATGCAAGATCTAAATACATTTTACTATCCGCGAAATTCTTTCGTTCCCGTTCAATGGTTGCCAAATCGAGGTAAGTTCCGGGGACATAGGCCATTAAACCAAAATTCAATTGTTCATTTAGAGCTTTGGTAAAATAAATGGCAGCGGAATCTGAATTCCCTAATTGTTTGTGTGCTTTACCTATAGATGAAAAACTCAATCCACGTGTACCAAATGAGTCGGGTTTCTGACTTAGTCCTTCCAGACTTTCATGACTCAGGCGAATTGCTTCTTTAAATTTCCCCTGTCGGCTTTGAATAGTGCTGATTAACTGGAGACATCTGGATCGTCCTTCAACTCCCGTTTGCTGATCAGTTTTTTCAATCTGCCGGAATAACTCCAATGACTTCATGGCATATTGAAGTCCCTGGCTATAACTTGTGCCATAACTACAAAATCCCATATATAAAAGTGAATTTGCCATTCCAGGCTTATCATTCGCCAGAAAAGCCATTTCGTAAGCTTTTCCGAAACTCTGCATAGCGGCAGAGTCGTTATCGACAATCAGTTGTTGCCAGCCTTCGGCCAGAATCCCGGATACATTGGTTCCATTGCTGCGGAAACAACAAATTAATGAAACGCAAATAAGCAGTAAAAAACCTTTGATTTTCATAGCCCTCTTAAAAATCAAAGGTAATGAAAATTATAAGTTCTGTCCAAATACGTAACTACAAGTCAAATGTGAGA
The DNA here is from genome assembly GCA_963169675.1 of Bacteroidota bacterium. GTDB lineage: Bacteria > Bacteroidota > Bacteroidia > AKYH767-A > OLB10 > JADKJB01. The sequence continues at coordinate 6,205 of CAUJFJ010000171.1, read as the reverse complement.
AGAACGTAAAAAAATAATTGCCACCTGTAAACTACAGGTGGCAATCAGATCTAAAAATGTTTTAGGGTTAAATCAGTAAATCGATTATTTCATTCCGGATTTACGTTGACTTTCTTTTTGATCTTTCATTTTCTGACGGGTATTCTGAACCATGTCGTAGTGGCTTCTGATTTTAGGCAAACCACTGATGAAAAGATCGCGAACGTCAAGATCGGTAGCTTTAGAACCTTTCTCAAAAAGTTCAATTGATTTTTTGTGTGAATCTGAAAGTTGATCTAAATATTCCATATCAATTTCTGTTGCACTTTCTTTAGTTACATCAGCAACGTCTTCAACCTGATCATTTGTTAATTGGGTTGGTAAGGAAATGTTTTTCTTGGTTGCCACTTCCTGAATTTTCGCATTCATAGTCGAATGTTCCATAGACATTTTTGATGCTAATGCTTTTACTTCAGCTGACACTGCTCTGGTTTTCATTTTATCAGCCAATTTAACTTCAGCCATACCACTATTGTATGCTTTCACCAATAATTCTGCATCATCGGCATTTTCAAATTTTGCGTCATTTCTTTTGTCAGCTTCTTTTTTGGTATTTGTTTGTGCTACCATAGAGGAAGCACCGAACACCGATGTAGCTATCAATACTACCACGGTCAATTTCAATTTCTGGATCGCTTTCATTTTAAGATTTGTTTTTAGTTTAAAATAATTTGTTGAACAGTAAGACATCTTAAAAAAGCATGCCATAAATTCAAAACATGTGAGCAATTAGAATATCTTACTAACCTGCAGCTCAGGTTTTGAGGGGCAAATTCAGCTTCTGTAGTATTAAAATCAATTCATTTGAAATTAAACGACGATCCAAAACAATCTTCATAATTGCTTTAGCAGAATCAACACAATGTGCGCAAAACTTCCACGGCTGTGCATTAATTTCTACAACATAAAACTAAAAAGAAGTTCATTGTTAATTGATAATCAGAACAATTAAGTTATTCAGTGAAACATGGAATATTATGTGCAAGAACCCATACAACTCAATTATTCATTCTAACTTAAAATAATTAAATCCATGTCACAGCAAAAAAACAAAAAAGACAATCGGGATTCCGATTATGGAAACAGCACAGACACACAAAATGCAGGAGCAGGGAAAACTGAAAATGCGTTTGACTCCAAAGAATCTAAAGAAGAATCGGGAACACCCACAACTTCTGGTGCAACCTTCGGTAAAAAAGACGAAACATCGACAACCGATGCTCAAAAAGGAACAACCACTGGTTCTGACAAAAAAAATCTAGGTGAATTAGAACAACAAATTTCTAAGTCATCCACTAAATCTGATTTTGGTTCTGATCAAAAAAAGGACAAAAATTATGATGAAGAAAATCGCCGATTGACCGGAGAAAATGAAGACACTGATAAAAGGAAGTCAGATGGTACTAAAGGTTCAGGGCTTTCAAATGAGCAAACAGATTTCAGAAAAGGAAATCAACAAGGACCTGATTCCCGTCACGATAATCCTTATGGCAATGAAATGAGCCAGCGTACTGAGGGTACTTATGATCAACAATATGGTCAGCAAGATGGATCACGGTATGGTCAGCAAGGTGGTTCAGCCCAAGGCCAGCAATGGGGAAGGTCGAATGAACAAGAGCGCTTTGGTCAACATTCAGGTCAGCAATGGGGACAGTCGTATGATCAGGAAAGATACAATCAACCAGCAGGTCAGCAATGGGGACAATCGCAGCAACAGCAACGATATGGTCAGCATGGTGGTCAGCAATGGGGACAGCAACAACACGAGCGTTTCGGACAAAATTCCGGACAGCAGTGGGGTCAGCAAAATTATGGACAACATAATCCTTATCAATTTGGCGGACAACATGGCAATGGTGGCCCAGGACAATACTCTGGATATGGCAATCAATTTGCTCCTGAAAGAAATTATGGACAGGGAAACAGATACAATCAAGGTCAGGAATTTGGACAGGGTTACGGATCACAATATCGCCCCGGACAACACACAGGCTATGGAACTCAATATGGTTCTCAGCACGAAAATTCCTATGGACAAGGAAACCGCCAATGGGATGATTCTGACGAAAACAGATATCCTTCCGGCAACATTCTGGACAATGATCGCAGATTTAGCCGAAACTATGAAGGAAGACGCGAAGAAGGTGATCGCCGTCCATATGTATCAGGAAACAGAAGAGATACATATACCCAAGGTGGATCTTCGGAAGGTTCAGATCATCAATATGGCAAATCTTCTTCTCGTCCTTATGATGAAAGATTTGATCAAAATGACGAACGATCATCACGTGGTTATCAATCGCAGGGAAATTCCAAGCGAGATGATCGCAGTGGCTTGAAAGATTCCGGAAGACGCTATGAAGATCGTGAATTTTCGAATCGTGGAACTTCCGATTACGAAGATAGAAACCGCTACAATGATGCTCAACATCATGATGGAAATTATGGTCATGAAAATCGCCGAAATGATCGTGACTTCGGTCAACAATCAGGTAATTACCGTGGTTATTCTGACAGAGAAGAAAACCGCTTCAGCGATTACCGCAACAGAATGGATGAAGAAAACCGTGATGGCTATGGTTCAGAAAGTCAAAACAGAACTCAGCGGTACAACAATCCGAATTCAGGAGGAAACCGCTCCGACAACTATGGTCGCACCGGACGCAGAGACTGATTAATTGCTTTTATTTTTTAACACACCCGAAAGAAGCTGTTTCATTAAATTGAAACAGCTTCTTTGGTGAGAATGAGAATGAGAATCAATCCTTATTCCTGAATTCTTAATTCTTAATTCCGAGTAAGGCGGATCAGAGATCCGCATATTTCGATTGTCAGGATCAGAGATCCCTCCGGCAATTCTTAATCCTTAATCCTGAATTCTTAATTCTTAATCCTTAAAAAATTCCTGGAAAGCGTGCTTTCCGGAATTTTTTAAACTAAAAATCCCGCGATAGCGGGATTTAGGTTGTCTCATACTGGCGGACCCGAAGGGATTCGAACCCCCAACCAACAGAACCGGAATCTGTCATTCTATCCAGTTGAACTACGGGTCCTTGATTTGCTTTTTTTCAAAGGCGGTGCAAAAATAAGGAAAAAACCAACCTGAAATTGATTTATGTTGGCTGCCACCAGGAGTGGGCGGTTTTTACTAAATCATTAACATTCAGATCATTCATGCACTTAAAGTGGGATTTCGGACATTTATCGTAGCCTATTTTTGAGCAGGGGCGGCACGACAAGGAATTATTTTCAATTATTACCGATTCGCCTTTCCCGTCCGGTAAATAGGGTGTCATACCAAAACCCGGAATGGTGTTACCCCAAACCGAAAGTATTCTTTGGTGAAAAGCGGCAGCAATATGCATTAATCCCGTATCGTGAGTAATCACAAATCGTGCTTGTCGGACTAGTGATGCCGATTGTGATAAATTGAATTTACCGCAAACATTCAATACCATTTCGGGCACACGACTCTGAACTATTTCAGCTACTTTCAAATCATCCTTTCCACCAATTAAAATAACCGGCAACTTCATTTTTTCTATCACCTCAACCATCTTTTCTGGTGGCATTCTCTTCGTTGCATGATTGGCACCAATAACCATTGCAACATAGCCTTTATGCCATGGATGGCCAAGAGTTGTAATAGCTACTTCATCTTTATCAGCAATAAAAAAATCGAGTCCTTTTTGATCGTTTACCACCCCCAGTTTTAGAGCAGTTTCCAAGTAGCGATCTACAATATGCACCGCTGGCAAAAAGTCGATTTTGAAATTTACTTTCAACCACTTCGCAACGTTCAGTTTGTTGAATGCAGCTCCGGGTTTACCCAATGCCATCATCACTCTTTTACTTCTTAAATTATTGTGTAAATCAATTATGAAATCGAAATTTTCTGATTTCAGTTGTTGCACTAAAACATCCAGATTATCATCAAGCAAATGAACCTTGTCAATATAATCATTCTCATTCACAACTCCGGCAAACGCTTTCTTGGTAACAAAATGCACCTCCACTTCCGGCAACTGCTTTTTTATGCATCTGATAACCGGGGTTGTCAGCACAATATCACCGATGGAACTAAACCTAATGATCAGAATTTTCTTCAAAACAGCCATTTGATGCAAAAGTACAATCTAATCCGTTAAGATTTATCGGAGGAATTCATGCTAAGGTTATATTTTGCACTATGAATGAAAATTTGTACTCTTGTGTTATCATAAATTAGAAGCTATGAAAGCACTCAAAATCGTCGGATTTATAATCCTCATCATTCTGATTCTCGCTACGGTTGTTTCCGTTTTTTTACCTTCTTCCATTCATGCTGAACGATCAATGTTCATAAATCGGCCGGCTGAACAGGTATTTAATCAGGTTAACCATCTGAAAACGTGGAAAAAATGGTCTTATTGGGATAATATAGACCCTAAAATGCAATCAAACTATGAGGGTCCTGAAGCAGGTGTAGGTGCCATTCATAAATGGAGAAGCACCGATGAACTAGCAGGTGCCGGAACCCTTACCATCACCGAAAGTATGCCGAATGAAAAAATTGTGACTACATTAAATTTTGAAGGGATGGGGATTTCAATCGGTGGTTGGCTCTTCGCAACCGGTGACTCAGGCACCAATGTGACTACCTATATGGATATTGAACTTCCGTTTTTTGGCCGTATTTTCCCCGGACTGGTCTTTGAAAAAATGTTAAATGATGATTTCGACAAAACACTGAATGGATTGAAAAAACATTGCGAAAATCTGCCCATCGCTGAAACAAAAGAATGGGAAATATCGGTTATACAAAGCAATGCTTTACAAATTATGTCAATTAAAATAACATGCAAACCATCCGAAATAGCCATGCAACTTGGTGAATGCTATGGTAAAATCGGGGAAGCAATGATGAAACAAGGCTTAAAACAATCGGGACCGGTTCTGGCAGTTTATGAATCATATTCTGCAGATAAAGTGGTCATGGAACCAGCTATTCCGGTTGATAAAAGTGGTAAATCAGAAGGCAATATAATTGCACGAGAGTTACCTTCCGTTCAGGTGATGAAACTCGATTTTTACGGCGATTACATAGATACCGAAAAGGCGCATATTTTCATGGATGAATGGGCGCGTAAACAAGGAAAAACTATAGCCGGCAATCCCTGGGAAGAATATGTTACCGACCCAATGGTTGAGAAAGACCCTACTAAGTGGCTGACCAGGATTTACTATCCGATTCAGTAATTTTGTCATGAAAATATCATAAATTATTAATTCACCCGGGTTTTACCGGGTGTCCATACTAACTTACTACCTTTGTGAGACAATCCACAACTATGAAAAAAACAGCTTTAGTGTTTGCAATAGTTCTTGCAACATGCACATCAATCCTGGCTCAAACAGGGAACTACAAACGACTACGGATTTATACCAACGATGCCGGTTTGGTAAAACTGACTACTTTAGGAATTGAAACCGATCATGGCGACTATCGAAAAAATGTGTGGTTTGTCTCCGATTTCAGTCAAGCTGAAATTACTAAAATTCAAAATGCCGGTTTTAGGTATGAGGTATTGATTGATGATGTCAAACATCATTATGCTCACCAATCACCGGGAGTCAGCGCTCATCGTTCTGCAGCAGCCGGAACTTGTGTATCTGGAACACCTGTTTACCAAACACCAGCAAACTTTTCGCTGGGAAGCATGGGAGGCTATTTCACTTATCAGGAAATGATAGCAAATCTGGATTCCATGGCATCCAAATATCCGAATCTGATTACTGTTAAACAAGCGATACCATTCGGAACAACTATCGAAGGACAACCTGTTTACTATGTTAAAATTTCGGATAATGCCAATGTAGATGAAACAGAACCTGAAGTATTGTATTCAGCTGTTCATCATGCCAGAGAACCGGGTGGTATGTCACAATTGATTTTTTATATGTGGTACTTGCTTGAAAATTATGGTAGCGATGCTAAAATTTCAGGATTGGTCAATGGGACAGAAATGTTTTTCATTACATGCTTAAATCCTGATGGTTACCAATACAATGAACTAACAGATCCTTCAGGTGGAGGTATGTGGAGAAAAAACAGAAGAGATAATCTGGATGGCACATTCGGTATTGATCTTAATAGAAACTATGGCTACAATTGGGGTTTTGATGA
>CAUJFJ010000170.1 GCA_963169675.1 Bacteroidota bacterium | reverse complement strand
ATTCCTCCGTGGAATATTTCGGGCTGGAGAGGGAGAGGTTTCAATTAAGAATTAAGGATTAAGAATTAAGGGATTTTTTATGCTGCATGTCATTATTCACTATTCACTTCTTGTTACTCACTATTCAATAAAATTATCTTGAGAACGAAAAACCACCTATTTTGGCAGCACCAAAATAAATCATAGGTGAAAAACGAAATTTTAATCAGCCTAAAGCCCCACAACTTTTAACATACAACTTTCAACTTTCAACTCAAGTGCAGTGACATCTTTTGACTAGGGAACACACATCACCATCTTTCGACAAGCTCTAGGCAAGAATCACCAAATCATGTGCAGTCACATCTTTTTTTCTGAGGAACAACAATTAGCAAATCAGCACACCAGCACATCAATCAATTAAAACCTTCTTCACCAACCGCTCCTTTTCCGTCTCCACCACCACCATATACATGCCATCAGCCCTACCCATCATTGAAAGATCTCTGGTATAGTACCCATTCTGTATCCGCAGCGGTTCCGAATGAACAACTTTACCCTGTATATCATAAACCAACAACTTGCCGGTTTTACCTTTAAGGTTGGAGGCATTAATGAATGCTTTATCCCAATCCGAGTGGTAGTAAACATGAAGACTGCCTACTGACGCTGCCCCTGCCAACTCATTTTGCGATACCAACGTATCACACGGACTGCCAGCAAGCGCCGGTAAATCGTAGTCGGGGTTGTTGGGGAGACCGATGTAGGTTCGCTTTCCACCAAGATTAAAGCTGAAGGGCAAATAACCACATGCAATACCTAAACTGTCAGGAAAATTTATAACCCCTAGATTTGAGTTAATTGTATTATATACACTATCGGGATATGGGTAACAATAAGGAGAAACAGGACACAGATACCAAGTGGAAAGATAAATTTTATCATCAGGACCGCGCCTTATTTGACCCATGGCATGTGTTTGGTCGGTATTGGTTGCCAAGGTAAGGCGAGTGCTTGCCGGATTTGGTGATTGCAAATCATATTGATATAAATAGCTTGTATCTGAACTGGCAGTAACATACAAAAATCTTCCATTTGGAGAAAACTCACAACTCCAAAAACTTCTTATAGGCAATGCTGTTGGTTCTGGATGAATAGTTAATGGATTGCTAACTAATCCGGTACAACGATCAAAATCGTACAATTCGAATAGACCCCAATAATTTATAAAAGCTATCTTACTGCCATCAGGAGAAAATGAATATCGGCCGGTATTTAAGCTATTTACACTTCCAACATTTTGAACAATTGGTAAAGATATTCCACTAGGTGAAACTAAATAAATCCTATGTTCATTATTTGAAGTTGCCGCATCCCGAATAGCTATCCACCAATCTCTGCCATTGCCATGTTTCACTGCTTCCATACAATCGACTGCCTTAAAACTTTCCAACAGCACATTCTTCTGAATGACGGCTCCCAAACCTCCATTTTGAGACATGTCAATGATTGAATAGCTAAACCCAGGTCCCGAGGTAACTCCAATACTGAACAAATAATATTTCATACTGTCACCGGGCATAGGTACTATTACCAGTTCCTTATACCAATTAGTACCTTTTATGGAATCGCCATTTAACATCAATGAGTTTGTTTCATCAAATACCATTGTAGATTTTGGAAAATAGTTATTTGAATAAATCATAGTTGCAGCATAAAAAAGCATTGAACCATATGAATCACATATACTTACACAACTGCCTCTTCCAGCAACCAAAGACGTAATCGGAATAACTCCATTCTTGAAATCAATCCCAGCACTATCACCAAAGCACCAAATTGCATTCCTGTTTTGCGATTGACAAAAACAAGAATGAAGAAATAGAATAGATATAAATAATAAATTTTTCATAGCTTTAACTTATCTGACTATAATTAACTTTTTTAACTCCTGCATTTTAATATTGTCATTGATAATAACCACATACATTCCTGCAGCGAAAGAAGCAATTGGTATTTGCCATGATAGAGTATTTGCTGCTACTTTTTTCTCTATTAAAGTTTGTCCCATTAAGTTTTTAAGAGTCAGGACAAAATCCCTTTGTATATTCTCAAAATATACTGAACATAAAGAATTAGCAGGATTAGGTGCCAAGGAGAAATGATTCACTACATTTGTTTCTTCAAATTTTGTAGTGTTATTCACCAACCCCATACGTGATGCATAATTTTCACTGTGAATTTCTAAAAAGAGTAATGCTCTTGCTATGAACACCGCCTTACCTCCTGTAATGGGATTCTGCCATGCTATTTCTTCTAATGTCAAGTTATCCCCATTATTCAGTATGGAATCTCTAAGAATTTTATTGATCAATAAACTATTCACTGTTTTTAAATTTGCCTCTGGTTGGGTTGTATCTGTAATTGAATTGTTTGTTGATTCTGCAGCATCCAAATCTCCCAACATCAACAAAGAATCAACCATATAAATCTTTCCAATATTTGTTTGACCTATATTTATTTTAAAATTTGAAAATAACGAATCCTTTGAGGTGTTTTTGACCAATAACGTGCTATCAGATTGAATGAGGTTGAAAAGACATTGTTTTGACTTATAGATAAACTCCTCTTCAAAAGCAGCAAATCTCAATGTATCATCCACTACCGGCCCATAGCGCAGATCTCTGTCATGATCATCTGGAGCGGCAACCACCACACAACCGAAAGTTGTTGGGCTGGTCAATGGAGTAGCAGAAATTAAAACAGAACTTGGATCAGGATTTGGATTGAATTTTTGATCACTATTATCCCAAGGCCAATCAAATGAACTACCTGGTGTTCCTGTCACACCATATACAGAACTACTGTATCCTTCCCAAGAATTATCCCATGAGATATTGCCTACAGCATTGCCTTGTTCAGGTAAGACAGCAAAATTCAGAAAAACACCTACCCCTTCATTAGAGTTATTAATAATGTCATTGCAATGCAGCTCCGTATAATCGCAGCTGCCAATGACATGGATTGGTGTTTGCACTTCATTAATTTCATTTAGATTAATAAATCCATTTTGACACTCATCTATTGTAATTCCATCAACAGTATA
>CAUJFJ010000169.1 GCA_963169675.1 Bacteroidota bacterium | reverse complement strand
GCCAATAGTTGCAGTACATCCTGATGCATTGGTAACAGTGACAGCATAATATCCGGTAGTTGCCGGCACAATGCTGTTTGTAGTTCCTCCATTCGACCATAAATAGGAACTGTAGTTTGGAGGTGGAACGGTCAATGCATAGGTATCTCCTGAACAAACTGTTGTATCACCCTGCAAGGCAGGTGTAGGAACCGGATTTACAGTGATGCTCGCGGATGCATCATCACTGCAGCCATTATTGTCGGTAATAGTTACGGTGTAAGTTGAATTGTTATTGATGGAAATGGTTTGGGTAGTAGCTCCTGTCGACCATAAATAATTATATCCTGCATTTGCAGTTAAGGTAGTCGACTGACCGGCACAAATTTGAGTTGCCTGTGGTGTGATGTTCGCCACCGGATTTGAATTCACGGCAACAGTCACCGTATCTGTTCCGGTACATCCATTTACATCAGTTACTGTAACGGTATAAACACCGGGCGATGATGTAGCTAATGGATTGGATATACTTCCGGTATTCCATAAATATAAGTTGAAAGTGCCGGCATCTAATGATGCATTCGTGCCACTACAGATCGATGTCTGTCCCGAAATAACAGGAGTAGGATTGGAGTTTACTGTGAATACAAACGCATCCGTTGTTGAGCACCCTCCTGCATTGGTTACGGTAACGGAATAGGTATTCGTGTTTGAAACAGTTATAGTTTGGCTAGTCGCACCATTCGACCATAAATAGGAAGCAAATCCCGGACCTACATCCAATACCGAACTGCTTCCTGCACACACCGACGCTACTCCGGTAATAGATGCGTTAGGAGCAGCGATTAAAGTAACCAAGAGACTGGCAGTTCCTGTGCATCCTGCAGCATTGGTGACTGTAACGGTATAGGTTCCTCCTGCAGAGACATTGATAGAAGAAGTAGTAGCACCTGAATTCCATGAGTATGAAGAAAATGCTCCTGCACTTAATGTAGTATTTTGTCCCTGACAAATTGTGTCATTTCCCAGAATGGAAGGCACGGGAACTGTCGATAAAGCAATGGTTGAAGATGCACTTCCTGAACACCCACCGGCAGCAGTTACTGTTACAGTATATGTTCCCGGTGTCGTAACAGAAATAATTTGTGTTGTTAGTCCATTTGACCACAAATAAGAAGCATACGGACCTCCGGCATCTAAAATTCCATTGGTTGCTCCGCAAATAGGAGTGTTCGTGATATTGGGAGTTAGATTGGTCGAAGTACCTATCGTGAAATTATCTGTTCCGGTGCATCCTGAACTATTGGTTACTGTAACAGTATAGGTTCCGTGTGGCACCGATATAGTTTGTGTTATTGATCCGTTACTCCATAAATAGGAACTAAACCCACCTCCGGCATCCAGCGTGCCATTTGATCCACTACAAGTTGATGGAGGGCCTGTTATGTTTGGATTAGCAGCCGGCAATGCCGTTATGGCTGTGTCTGTTGATGCAGTACAACCCAAGGCATTCGTTACAGTTACGGTATAATTTCCGGATGTCGATACGGTAATGGAGTCGTTGGTGCTTCCTGTTGACCATAGGTAGGAATTATATCCTGATCCCGCAAACAATATCGATTGTGTTCCCGGACAAAAAGAAAAAGGATTTGCTACAATTTGTGGCGTGGGCTCATTGGCAATGTAAACATTCAGATTGAAAGTATCAGTATTCGGACAAACCAAATGCGAAACCGTATGAACAACATTGTAGGTGCCTTGCGGATAAGGGGAATAATTAAATTGAGGAACAGATATATTACTGGTGTCACTGGTAATAGAGGTCACTCCGAAATCCCAGTGATGGGAAACATAGCCGGAAGGTAACAGGCAGGTAGGAGTGAATGTCACCGGCGGATCAGGTAAGCAGAGTGTATCGTTTGTTAATGTAAACTGTGCTTTCGGTTTTGGATACAAATCATAGCTGATATTTTTCTTTGCCACCACGGTCATGGTGCCAGCGCAATTCTGATACCAAACGGCATAAATTGTTGCAGTAATACTAGCCACACATACCGTATCGGGATTGTATGGAATCTTACGTTTGAAAATACTGTTCACATTCGAAGAAAACGACTCCACAGCCGGACTCCCAAACGGCCAGCAAATAATAACCGAATCGGCCACCCCAATAGTAGTCACTTCAATCGGCAACGAATCCGCCAGTCCCAAACAAATTCCCTGCGCCACTCCCAAAGGAATCCCCAAGTTCCCAGTGAAGGTTCCGGTACCATTACAAGGCGGAAATGCCAGCGGCGGACTGCATTGCGCAAAAACAGCAGCCGGCCCAAGCCAGCCCCAAACCAAAATAAAAGCCACAACCAACCGCATCCGGAATATACCGGATCTGGTAGCAGCACGACGACTGTATTTGGCAGTTTGCATTTAATACAAATTCAAAAAAAGTGGTTAGAACAGGCAAGTTAGGAAATTTTTTTGAAAGGGGCAATGAGAAGTACTCCGAAGTTGATTTATAGAGTTCTTTTCCGATTCGAAAATTTCGAAAAAGGCGAAATTTTCCGCCTGAGATAAACTTTATGTTAAATAGAATTGCCAACCGCGCCTCATTGTAAAGTAATACATCCATTTTATTTTCAATGCAATGTAAAACGACTCTGACCACAGTTCGACCCACCCCCGTATTTATACCCGAGGGAAAACCCTTGCTTTTTGAAAATTGATTTTTAAAATTCGGCGTGAATTGTCTTTTATTACAATGGAGACTTGTGCATTATTTCTCAATAAGTTGTTTATAATTGCAACAAGAGATTTCAGCAGGTCGATTGCACACATTATTTTGAGTTTTTGGACACGACGTGTAATTATTGCATGAGCACTTTTTCTATTTGTATTTCATAATGAATTGATTATTTTTACTTTCAACGCAATTTAAATTGTAGAACAGAATTATGGAAACCAAACGTGAAGTTATCAAGTTCGAATCATTTATTAAGCTATCAGAAGTAAGTGCTCAAAGAAGCCGGGGATTAATTTCAGTTTTGATGGTTTCTACTTTTGTTTCTCTCCTTGCATTATATAATTCATTGCCCGTAGATCAAAATTGGCTTTATAGCAGATTGCGCTCATTGCAAGCCGCCGAACAATGGATGGAGTTTCAAACGTCTACCAAAGTTGACTCGGTTTTCTATTTGGATAATTCAGTTATCATGAAAGGTAGGAATTCTTTTGATATCAGAGATATTATCAGAATATCGGGTATCATCAACAATTTTGGGTTTGATACTTGTGACTTACCTGAGGAATTTTCAATCCCCCACAAACAAATTTCAATGTGTTTTCCTGAATATTGCATTGTGAATGACACGCTAAATATTGGTTTAATTGATTATTTACAGCTGTCCCGAGCTCTTCACTATTTGTCCGGAGAAAAAGTTGTAAGTAGTTCCGATGAGCTGAAAAGAGTTGTTGCTTATTTAAATAGATCAATTATTGAAAATAGTCTATCAATCAAAATACCGATTCTTGGCATTGCTTTTGACATAAATAGTTTGGCAATTATAAGTGCACTTGCATTCAGTATAATATTTTTCCTGCTTTATTTCTACCTTATGCGTGAGCGGAAAAATCTGATTTTGCTGTTTGAACTAGCTGAGGAATTAGAAATTAGTAAAATAAAAATATATCAATTACTTAGTATGAATCAAGTATTGACTGTACCTGGAAGTATTGATGAGTTTATTATTGCGAAAAAGAATAGTCAACCCATTCCTCCGCTAGAAGTTCAGAGCAGAAATTTCAGACTTAATAAATTGATGACTTTAGCTCCCATGCTTTTTGCGTGTTTAATCTGGCTTACTATAATAGGATTTGATATCAAGTCCATGGCTATTGGCACCTCTTATAATGCTTCCTTAACGATTTTGAATTATGTGGTTGCTGGATTTTTTGGAATTATAATGTTCTTCTTTCTTTTTTTGACATACACTCAATGGCGCGAACTCAACAATGAATGGAATGTTCAAAGAAAGAAAATTCGGGATATTTTAGATTCAAAAGATGGTAAAGATTATTCCGACGATGACCCCAGACTTGATTAGTTATGGTTATTCAATTCATAGATATCTACACGTGTTAGTTAAAACTTTGCCGTAAAAATAGTGTGATCCAAAGAACAATGAACTATGTAGGTGGATATTCCCAATTCCGACAGGCAGAACCATGGTACAAGGAACCAATCTGGG
>CAUJFJ010000168.1 GCA_963169675.1 Bacteroidota bacterium | reverse complement strand
TAATGTTCACATGCGACATTCAGCATACAACGACTACGCAGCACAAACACGACTTTTATTTATGGCAGAGAATGGTATGGGGATGGAATGGTTCAGAAAACATCTGGTATCCCCTATTCTATTCCGGGAAGAGACTATTTTTCTTAAAGAAATTGCAGGAAACGAAACGATCCGAATCGATGTTACACTTTTGAAAATGACAGAAGATGGGGCAAAGTGGACCTTGCAGAATAACTTTTATAAAGCCGATGGAACACTAGCAGCAAAACTCACTGTTGATGGCGCATGGCTGAATATTGCAACACGCAAATTAAACACGCCTCCTGCTGAATTACTCAGCTTGTTTCATAAACTGGAAAAGTCGGCTGATTTTAAGGTAATTCCTTCCTGATCAGGCAGACGTGAACCCAATTTATTGCATACTTTGCTTATCTATATTGCATGCTCTTGCAGCTAGAAAATAGGCTTGGTTCAGAATATTGCATTCTATCATTTCTTTTGTTATATTTGGTGTATGAAAAGAACAACTATATAACATGCACTAAACGACCTTCCAATTGCCAAATGGCCAAAAAAATCTGGACAGATAAATCTATTAAGGATCTAAAGTACTCAATACATAACATTGTTAATTGAACTCAAAAAATATTAACTATTTTTGCTTAAACACTGATAAAAAATGAATAGTCTGATTTCAAGAATCACCATAAACCAAGACATTTGTCACGGAAAACCCACCATAAGAGGCTTGAGGTATCCTGTTGAGAATATCCTGGAATTACTTGCTTCAGGAATGTCAATTGAGGAATTACTTGAAGACTATCCTGATCTGGAAAGAGAAGACTTTCTAGCATGTCTGGAATATGCTTCAAAACTCGTTCATGTTAAAAGCATTCATAGAATAGCATCGTGAAATTTTTAGTTGATGCTCAATTGCCAAAATCACTCTCTGATCTTTTAAATATGAGAGGGTGCGACTCGGTGCATACATTAGAATTACAAAATAAAAATTCAACTACTGATAATAAAATCGTAGAAATTGCTATTCAACAAAATAGAATTGTTATATCAAAAGATCATGACTTTTTGGACTCTTTTCTGTTAAATTCTAAACCTGAGAAATTAATACTTGTCCGGACAGGCAATATTCCAAATAAAATTTTATTGAAGTTGTTTGATGACAATCTTGAAACTATTAAATTACTGATTTCTAGAAGTAATTTAATAGAAATTTCGAAATCGGAAATAGCAGAACATGAAGGACTGTGATTTATCTGATACAATGAAGGATTTGCACTATGTGAAAAGTGCTCTGCTTATAAAAGCACTCTCCTCCGTACTCAATCTGAGATGAGACTTATAGTTTTGATGTCACTGATTGGGTCCATAAGTAACATATCTAAATTTATGATACAAATCAAATGAGGTCATGAAGGTAATTGAACTTGATTTAATCAAGTAGTTTATCACTATTGAATGAGAAAAGCAATTATAATAGGTGCAACATCGGGAATTGGTAAAGCACTTGCTTTAACTTTGGCGGAGCATGACTTTTTGGTGGGAATAACAGGCAGAAGGACTGAATTTCTGGATGAATTGAAAGCTCAAAATCCTTCACGCTTCTTTACCGAAACATTTGACATAACCGATCTCCACAACATAGCAACACATCTGGAAGCATTAACCAATCAACTTGGTGGACTTGACATGCTTATTCTTAGTTCAGGTACAGGCGACTTAAATGAAGCACTCGACTTTGAAATCGAAAAACGTACCATTGATACGAATGTGACTGGTTTTACCTGTGTTGCTGACTGGGCTTTCAATTATTTTCAAAATCAAAAATCGGGTCATCTGGTTGCAATTAGCTCTGTTGGCGGGCTACGGGGAAACAGAGTTGCGCCGGCATACAATGCTACCAAAGCTTATCAAATAAATTATCTGGAAGGCTTAAGGCAAAAAGCAACAAAGTTAAATGCTGGAATTGTAATCACAGATGTTCGTCCGGGATTCGTAGATACGGCCATGGCAAAAGGTAATGGCCAATTCTGGGTTGCTCCGGTAGAGAAAGCTTCTAAACAAATTTTCGAAGCCATCATGAAAAAAAAGAAAATTGTTTATGTTACTAAAAGGTGGGGAATTGTAGCAGCCATTCTAAAGAGGATACCGCGACAAATATTTGACAGGATGTAGGTGAAGATGGTTCTTTAGCGTATCTTAAATAATGATAGAAATGAATTATAATAAATTTACTTGAAATTGATTTTGTTCAATATGAAATATTTGCTTATTACAATTTGTATTTTCATTGGTGTCTTCAATTCAATGATATTAAAGGCACAAAGTAACCTCACTATTTCATGTACCATATTATCCTGTAATCCAAATATGGACAACTTGAACATTTCATGTGAAAATTTACTTACAAATGAAATTATTAAGCCAAAGGAGCATCGATATAAATCGAATAAAAATGCCAATTTAACACAAGCGAGCAGGAGTTATGAAATAGTCACCTTATTACAAAGTCAGTATCGGGTAACTTTGACTCAACCAGGTTGCCTTAAAAAATTGATATATATCGACACTTCAATTCCCACAGAAAAGGAGGGGGAATATGAGATTAGTTTTAAACTGGAACTTAAAAAACAAAACGATTCAGCAAGGGCAAAATCTGATAGTATGCCAATCTCTTTTTTCAATTATAATTCAAACACCGGAGACTTTAATTATGTAAAAAACCCTGCATTGATTATTATTTCAATTTTAAACAGAATTGGTGTTGAAAAAGCAATCAGGAATGAATTTGCAAATGCACTAAGTTATTTTAATGAAGCTTTGGGTTTAAATTCGAACTCTCAAGAAGTCTTATTTAATAGAGGCGGTGTCAAATTGAAGCTGAATGACATTCCGGGAGCATGCGAGGATTGGAATTCTGCCAAACAAAACGGACATCCGAATGCGGATGAACTGATCGAACAATATTGCAATTAAATTGCATACCGTGATAAATTTTTGACAGGATAAAGCCGAAGCAGTTTATAAACCATGACTTCTTAAAAAACTAACTTGATTTCACTTAAAATTCCAGAAATTTGGTAAGTTTTAAAATTTTTCGTATTTTTCAGATGGAATTATTAAAATCCACCGTTAATACATTGCATTTATTTTCACATACTACTAACACTAAAGATTCATGAGCAAATGAAAACAACTACCATTACCGTATTTCTCATTTTCATTTTCAATTTACTTTTTGCTCAAAAGGAAAATAATATGTGGTATTTTGGGAGTTACGCAGCTATAGATTTTAATTCCGGCACGCCAGTGGTAGTCACCAACAGTGCTATGTATTCTCTTGAAGGTTGCGGCTCTATAAGTGACAGCAATGGTGACCTTTTATTTTATTCGAATGGTGAAAAAGTCTGGGATAAAAACCATTCAATAATGCCAAATGGCAGCTCCCTTGGTGGCCATAATTCAGCTACTCAAAATGCATTAATTGTACCATATCCGAATAATCCCGGATTTTATTTTATTTTTACTTTACAACAGCAATTCAGTCCTCCAACTACAAATTATAATTTTAGCTATTCTCTGATTGATATGTCCCTGAATGGTGGAAACGGTGATGTTACCATAAAAAACTCGGTGCTAAGATCGCCAATTTCAGAAAAAATTGCTGCCGTAAAGCATGCCAATGGAAATGACATCTGGGTAACAGTTCACGGTTATAATAATGACAGCCTATTTTCTTATTTGGTCACTTCTTCCGGAATCTCTTCAAGTCCCGTAGTAAGTAAAATAGGACAACCTGTTTACAGTGTAAATTCTTTAGGTTATATGAAGTTCTCTCCTGATGGCAGTAAAATTGCATTTGCCTGCAGAGCAAGTAACTATGTGGAATTATTTGATTTTGACAATTTAACCGGCATAGTCTCGAATGAAAAGTATTTGATTTTACCTCCACCAACATTCTCTGGGACTTCGGATTTTGGAGCGTATGGACTTGAATTTTCTTCAAGTGGCAATTTTCTATATGTAACTGAAATGAGACATGATTCCATTTTTCAATTTGATGTTACCTCTAATAATGTAAGTATAATAAATAATTCACGGCAATCAATTGGCAAATCATCGAGTATTGATTTAGGAGGCCTGCAAATGGCTCCGGATGGTAAAATCTATCAGGCAAAACCCGGCACCATACTTATTGGAGTAATCAATAATCCGGAATTACCTGGCATCTTATCCAACTTTGTTGATAGCGGCTTTGTATTAACTACTGGTACTTGCTGGTATGGATTCCCGAACGCAATCGCAAGTGATTTATTAAATGTTGGAATTACGAATCCAACTGTGGATGAAAATTATTCGGTTTTTCCTAACCCTTTTGAAGATGAAATTTCAATAAAGATGCATAACCAAGGAATGAAAACTGTAGCCATAAATATTAAAAATGTACTAGGCCAAACTGTTTTCACACAACAGGCAAACAAATTTCTTATGAATCAAACTCACTCATTAAATTTAAGTTTTCTTTCAAAAGGAATTTATTTTCTTGAAGTAAATATGGACAGTACACGAATAGTAAAGAAAATTGTAAAGGAATATTAAGGGTGTGCTTCCGAGAATGCAACCACCAATGGACTATGATTTATTTGATTTACATGATTACTGTGATAGGTTTAAAGACAAGTGATAATTGCATTTCTGTCTCGCGCCCACTCTTCCCCTCTCATTCCCGACTTTGATTTATTTGATTTACATGATTACTTTGATAGGTTTAAAGTCAAGTGAAAATTAAAGTTTTGACTCGAGCACTCTACTCCTTTCCCGTTCTCATTGCCGTTCTCATTCTCATTCTCATTCTCCTTCTTTCCTTCCACCTCCTCTTTCCTTACACTCATCAATAAAAAATCTTTGTTAGCGGAAAATTTTGAAAATATCCACTAATTGTTGTGGAGTTCCGGCAATTTTATCTATTTTAGCTTTAAATAATAGGCCCATGACACGGATTCTGACTATCTTTTTGTTTTGCCTTGTACAGGCTTTGACTGTACATGCCCAGTACCGCTGTGTCCCTCATATTGATGAAACCGGTAATCCTTCTGAATACGTTGATGAAGACTTGTATGCATCAGGTGTGATTTTTGCTATGAGCCAGCAATTAAATCCGGTTTGGTCAACTGTATATCCTATAGGTTTTCCTTTTGTTTTCAACGGCGACTCTGTGACTCATTTTAAAGTATCATCTACCGGTGTGGTGACCTTTGATACAACTGCAGCCATCGCTCCCCCTTTCGGTGCAGTCACGCTGCCTAATGCAATGATTCCGGATAATTCTGTTTGCGTGACAGGCATAAAAGCATCTGGTACAAATTCGAAAGTAATTCTTTTGTCGGAACCCTTATACGGCTTGTATAACTCCACTAAAAGGAAATGGATCATGTTCAGTCAGTTTTCTGATACTGTGGGAAACCAATTTGCGTATCCGGTTTCATGGTTTGTGGTATTGGAAGAAAATTCCAATAAAATTTATTTCATAGACGCATACAAACACCCCTTATCGAGCATTACTGTATCTGCCGGCATTCAAATCGATAATACTACCGCTTATATGGTTCCTGGCTCGCCTAATGTTCCTTCACTTTCCGGTTCAAGCTGGTACGACGTCGATAACGTTTACTATGAATTTTCTCCCGGCAATGATTTGCAAACTGATGGAGCTCTCATCGCTACTTCGTTATATCCTTATCAGGAAATTGCAGATGCCCCATATACTATTCCAATTAAGTTCAGGAATCTCGGAACCGATACCGTAAACACACTCACACTTACCTATTCAGTCAATGGCGTATTGCAACAAACACAAACATTTAACGGATTAAATATTCCGTGCGGAAATTCACAGGTCTTTACTTTTACTAACCCGTTGAATCCGGCAACTTCGGGAACGTATACCATACTGGTGGAGGCTGTTAATGTTAATAATAATACTGATGCCGATTTATCAAACAATCAATTTCAGTTTGATGTCTTCGTTGCACAGACTTTACCTCCCCGACGTGCATTGTTTGAGCAATCGAAAGGCACCTGGTGTACTTACTGTGGTTACTGGACAGTAAAGTACGACAGCATTCTTGCTCTCAACCGCGTAAAAGCATCCGATTTAAAGCTGGAACAAGGCGGATATAATCTGGCATGGTCTCAGTCGGAAGTGAATACCAGGATTCATTTTTACAACACCTTATCCTTCCCTTCTGCCTATGCTAACGGTAAACTTGCTATTAGTGATGTTTATAATTATTGGGAAGGATGCCCCTGGCATGTTGATCAGAATATGATCGACAGCCTCTATAACCTCAAAGGCCTTTTTTATATTCAACCAACATTTACTACTAATGGATACCATGGGGAAATATCAGCAACTGTAACTTCAGCGGTACAATTTCAGTCAGCAGCCCGTTGCAAAATTCATGTAGCTATTTTGCAGGATACAATTGTCACTCCTCCTCAAGGAGCCAGTAACGAATCGCTATTTGTAAATACCATGCTGAGGATGTTTCCGGATGCACGAGGAACTTACATAGGTAACCCTGCTTTAGGTCAGATTGATTCCATTCACTTCTCTTTTCAAATAACCGATACTTCAACAATATTGTCGCGCCTGCGTTTGGTTGTTTTTGTTCAGGATAGTATCACCAAAGAAGTCTTTCAGGTTGAAGAAGTGCCTGTAGTGAATGGCTGCACTCCCGTTTACACTACCGCTATTCATTATATATGCGCTGGTGATAGCATTCAGTTAAATGGAAACTGGTACTCGAACTACTTAAGTGTCCCACAAATGTTCACCGGCTCCAATGGTTGCGATAGCTTGCATGTAGATGTAGTGAGACCAATTCATGCATATGTGCAATTATCAACTTCTCAAGGCCAGATTAATTCAAATGTCAATTTCTATAATTTCCCCGATTCCGTTCTCACCTTTGCATGGTACGATGCAACCAATAATCAGTTTATTCCCGGTGCAAATGGACCGCAATACACTCCCACACATCCGGGGATGTATGCTTTGATGATTACTACAAATATTGGATGCGTCTATTGGAGCTACAATTTCAATTTTCAATGCAGCCCTTCTTCCTTACAACAATCATTTACTATTTGCAATGGCGATAGTATTCAGGTGAACACTTCCTGGTATACGCTTCCCGGAACGTATAAAGATACATTGAACAATGCAGCCGGATGCGACAGTATTATTACAACTACCCTTATGGTGAATTATCCGGATACCAACCTCGTGGTGAATAACAACGTATTTATTGCTAACAACGGAAGTGTTTTCTATGAATGGATTGATTGTATCTCCGGAAATATTCTAAGCAGTGGCACCACAGACACACTATTCACGGCAACAACAACCGGATGGTATCAGTTGCAGGTAACCGATTCATCGGGATGTACTTTCTCATCGGCTTGTTATCCTGTCTATTTTACCGGACTCAGCAATCCACCCAATTCAGGCTTCGTTTTAATGCCAAATCCTGCATCCACATTTGTCCAGCTAATACTTACGCAACCTATTCCTGATGGAACCTTACGGATATATGATGCTAAAGGAGCTTTAATTACTGAAAAGTCACTTCAGCAACAATCCACCCGAATAGAAACATCTTCTCTGGCAAATGGCATCTATTCCGTTGTCGTAACCGGATCAAATTTTACAGGCAGGTTCCAAAAGTTGATTATTAACAACTGACTTTGATTACTATGATTTATGTGAGGACTATGATTTATGTGAGGAATGAGAGGTCAATGATTTTTATGATGAAAATGATGGGTTTGTATTATTGTTATCATTATGCCATCTAAACTATGCCTACATAAACTATACAAGCAATTTGATTCAACGTTGAATTAATAGGATTGGGCTTATTTCCAATTTAAACATATATTTCAGGTTGCAATTGGGAGTTGAGTTCTATTAACAGCTAATAAACATAAAAGAATAAAACATGAAGATAATACTACTTATCTCTACACTATTTACATTGACATCGTTCACAATTACTGATAAAAAAACATTGGACGAAATTCCTGATAAATCATATCACCCTATTGTCTTAGGACAAAAATTAACTTACAGGGCAGATCTTTCCACCTATTCAATGACATTCGACTCTCTGCCAACAGTGATCAATGGTTTAACATATATCAAATGCACCACTGCTTACGAGACCGGTCAGTCAATTTCATATTACAGACAAGATGGCAATCGCGTGCTTTACACAAAATCCGGTCAGACAACAGAAACAGTTGAGATTCCTGAAAATCCGGATTTAGGATTAGTGTGGTATGAGTCTGACTCAACCTGGAAATACACCGTCATAGCCGTTAAAGAAACCCTTGAAACACCGGAGGCAAACTACACCAACTGCCTGGTTATCCAATCAGAAAATATTAATCCCAATTCAAATCCCGGGCACTACCAGCTTTATTTACAATATTTTCAAAGAGGACGTGGTTATATTGGAACAAAATTAGGCGGACTGTTGTATTCGTATGTTACGATTTAAGTTGCATTTTACTAGTTTCATTTATATATGTTTAAACATCTTGAATGAAACCAGTTTCTACTAATTCCAGTGACTCAATCATCCTAGTTTACATACAACTAAATGAAAAAAGTCTGCAAAATATTTAAATCAACATCCGTCAAATTATTTTTGTCGAAATCCGTCCTAATAATCTCAATAGCTTTCGCCTACCATTGTTCAATAAAAAGCTTATATGCGCAAGCTGTCCGCCCACGTATCCCTATTCAATTCAAATCACAATGGCATGACTTTGATTTAAACCAGAATTGCCAAATTGAACTATCAAATGATAGTTCAATTCTTATTCAAGTTATAAACGATACTCGGCCTCCTCAGGTAGAGCTCAAATCCAAGGAAGCAAAAATACATTTTCAAAATAAAACATATTTCTATCAGGACAGCGTGACTCCTACGTCCAAATATTCCGTGCATTTCTTTAAAGATAATAAAACCAACAAACCTAAACAATGGTTTGTATCGGAAAACACCAATCCTTTTAATGAAATGATATTTGCACATGATCAATTTATATATGCTTTCTATAAATATGAATGGCATAAGAACAAGATTGCTATCGCAAATATTGAAACCGGTGAATTTAAAACGTTCGACCTTAAATATAGTTATTACTTAGGTTTTGATGGCAAAGCAATCTATTTTTATACAAGTAGAAATATTAAATTAGGCAAAATTAATTTTAAAAAAAACTCGATTCTTGTCTTGAAGGGAAATGAAATATTTAGTTACCATGAACCATACATGAAAAAAAATATAAGTCACCAATTCCCATGTTTTTTAACAGAAAACTATAAGATACAGAGTAATTTTTGGAACGCAAATGAAATAGACGGTTTGAAAACCACAAATTACTATCATTGTATTTACTACATGCAAAATGCAATAGATAGTGTTTTAAATACAGAATATTATCCACAAAATATAGAACAAAGCTCCGACACACTTACTATAATGCAAAACTTCAGCTGGAACTCTAAATCATCACCATATTTCAGGATGTACAAAATGGATAGTATTATTTATCAATGGGATTATAATAGTTTTAAAGGAATTGTGCCTGAATTACAAAATAATTCAACCATGTATATTTGGGGTGAAATCCTTTTAGTAAAGACAAAATATCTCAGATCTGAAACTGATGGCATCAATTCAGTTACCGGCTTAACCAAGAATGGCCTTAAGATAGGAAATGATGATACCGGTTATTACCTGGTGACTGCATTTGATTTAAGAAAAAACCGCTTTCTTGGCTATCCAACAATTACATATTAATATTTGAAACAAGAGAAATCTAGAAGAATGGTAAAATGCATATTCTACCAAATTATCCACCCCACCCCCAAAAAAAAAGCACCCCAAAGGGGTGCGCAAAATAATTACAGTACTTTTTAAAGACTCTTAGACAGAAACCGATACAACTCCATTCGCAATTCATTAAAGATGGTTTCATATCTTTCCATGCGGGTTCTGAGCATGGGGTCGTCGCTTAGGCGTTGGCGGTTGGTGGCTGTGGGATTCGATTTGACAGCCGCCTCTAATTCGTTTTCGTGTTCTTTGATGGCATGTCTGAATTCATCAAGTTCGTTGCGCTGAATGATGAGCTGATTCTGGAAATGCTCTATCATGGCCATCACATCGTGACCGGTATTTTTTGCAGCTACCTCTTCGATTCTTCTTTTCAGAATTGCAATGTCATCTTTGTAAAAGTCCAGTTTATTCAACCATTCCAGATGCTCCTGATGCAAAACTTCCATTTTAATTCCTTCCATAAGTTTGTTGTTTTAGTTACAACAAAATTGAGGAATTGATTATTGGTATGGCATGACCAACGTCAAGCCCACCGCCTGATAATTATCATGATTAACCGATCAATCGTGCTCAGCCTGCTTCAAATGGATCTCTGTATGCCTGATTTCGCCTCCGGAACCTCCCGTGCGGGCCATTAACACCGTCACCAGCAATAATCCCGACAGACTTAGCCATACCAGCGCTTGCGCAGGCGTACCGGTTTTGCGCCCCGAGGATAATGTCCCCAGAGCAATCACCCCATTCATGAGCATCGCCCAAAATGCGATTTCGGCCATGTCTTCGTGCTCTTCCAATGCCTCGCGGTTAATGCCAATGATTGGCTCCACCAGGTGCTCCGCTTCTTCACCGGATAAAAAAGCAGGAATCCCGATTAACGAAGTAACGACCACCGTAACCAGTCCCGCATAAAGTATGGATCGATTCTTAAAAAAGATTCCATACAACAACAAACATAGGGCAAAGACAGATCCCAGAATAGGAACATGATTTAACAGCAGGTGAATATGAGCTCCGTTCATTTTATTTTTTTTAATATGTGATCGCATCGGAATCTATTTGCTTCCGGCAATAGTTTATTAAATAGTTTTCACGTAATAATTAATCTCCACCGAATCAAGAATTCGCTCAGCGGCAATTTTACCATTCGCATCCTGATCCTGCCACGAT
>CAUJFJ010000167.1 GCA_963169675.1 Bacteroidota bacterium | reverse complement strand
CTGTGCGAGATACAATGCCTGCTCTCCCACTTCCATTTTCTTATAAAGACCACGTTCTTCAGGCAAATAACCAATACTTCCAATGTGTTTCTGAGTTAGTTTTTCGCCGTTAAACCAAACCTCACCTTCATCGGGTGCTGTAATTTGGTTGATGATTCTGATGAGTGAGGTTTTGCCTGCACCATTTGGTCCAAGTAAACCGAATACACTGCCTTTGGGCACTTCCATTGATACACGGTCGAGTGCCTTATGGGTAGCATATTGTTTCGTGACATTTTTTATGTTAAGAATCATAATTCTGGTATGAATGCGGGTAAAGATAAGTTAAACGTGCAAATTTGTGAAAATTGATGGATAATAATCTGAATTCCAGATGAATTCATCACAAATTATTCTTTAACACATTTGGCTAACTTTAAAAAAACAGTGTCGAACACACAAAATTTTATGGTGAAAAATTGTTAATAAAATACTGCATATCAAATACTTAACTTACTTTTTTTTTATTACATTTGACTAAATTCATAAGCCATGAAAAAAATAGCTTCCATCTGCATTTTGTCAATTTTATTGACCGGGATTTCAACAATCACCTTAGCCCAATGGGTAACCATTCCTGATCCGAACTTTGTAACCTACTTACAAACAAATTTTGGATCGTGCATGAATGGCAACCAAATGGATACAACATGTTCATCGGTCACAACTGCATCAAAGGTTAACTGCAACAGTAAAAATATATATGACCTTTCCGGAATTGAATATTTCGACATTCTGGATACACTAATTTGTACCGGAAACAATTTAACTTCTTTAAATAATCTTCCAACTACGGTAACCTACTTGTCCTGTTATCAAAATGATATCACCGGACTGCCAGTTTTACCACCCAATGTTGAATATCTGGATTGTAAAATAAACCAAATTACCACAATAGGTACTCTTCCAAACTCTTTGATTTTTCTGGATTGTTCCTACAATCAACTTGTCAGCCTTCCTTCATTGCCCGCCAACTTATATGATTTAAGAGCGAATGATAATAATCTTACTTCACTACCAATTTTACCGGCTTCATTAACTATATTGAATGCAGGTAATAATCAGTTAACTAATTTACCTTCTTTCCCAGCCTCACTTGTTAATTTACAAATTAACAACAACCAAATTGCAATTTTACCTGCACTTCCATCGGGATTAAATTTGTTGAATGCCAGTGACAATCCATTTTTATCATTCCCTGCTTTACCTACACAGCTTGATGCTTTGCATTTAATGAATGTAAACTTCGCTTCATTACCATCCCCACTTCCATCAACAATTACCTCACTTTCATTTGGGAATCCCGGTTTCGTGGTACCTCCTGTGTTGCCTGCCGGTTTAATTGAACTTGTCATTTATGGATCTGATCTTACTGTAATGCCAACTTTTCCTTCAACTCTGAAATTTATTGATTTACGACTAAACCATTTAATAACCGCTGTCCCGACCTTACCAACAGGACTTTTTCTGTTTTCCTCAATTGATAACGATGGATTACAAACCCTTCCGCCAATCCCATCAACTGTCAGAAGGTTCTATGCCACCAAAGGTTCTTTCACATTAATTCCAGAATTGCCGGATACATTAGAATTTTGCTATTTGGAGGATAATTCTCAATTGACCTGTTTACCCGAACTAAAAAAAATAGGCACGCTCCGTTTTCAAAATACGCCTATAAGTTGCATACCGAATTATGGTGTAGTTGCAACAAGTTCACCACCCCTTTCAGCTTTCCCTGTTTGTGATATTTTCAATTCCAACGCCTGCGATTTTTATTTAAACATTGCCGGTAAAGTTTATGCCGATAACAATACTAACTGCACAGATGATCCGGGAGAGACAGTATCCAATTCTGTAAAAGTTAATTTGTATCAGTCCGGTAATCTTATTCAACAGAATGTTACACGACCAAGTGGTCATTACGATTTCGAAGCTCCTTTAGGGACTTATACCTATTCGGTTGATACCACCAATATGCCTTTTGAAGTGTTGTGTCCACCTTCAGGTGAGCATCAATCTATTCTTACTGCACTTGATTCTGTTGATTTAAATATGGATTTCGGTTTGCAATGTAAAATGCAGGATGATTTAGGAATTCACACTATTCTTCAGGATTCAGGAATATTCCGGCCAACACAAACTACGCTTATGAATGTCATTGCGGGTGATATCGCACAGGTTTATAATTTGAATTGTGCATCCGGAACTTCAGGGACTGTTACTGTTTTCTTTACTGGTCCTGCTCAATTTGCCGGAATCTTTCCGGGAAGTGAAGTCCCGGTGGTAGCCCCCAATTCCTTAACTTATACCATTGCTGATTTTGGTGCTATCGATATTTATAATGCCTTTAAATTTTACATGACTACCGATACCAATACACTTGTTATTCCCGATGTATGTTTTACTGTTAATGTGACTTTACTATCAAGTGATTTAAATCCCTTGAATAATACCTACACACATTGCTTTACTGTATGGAACAGTTTTGATCCCAACTTCAAAGAAGCCAATCCGGTGAATATTATTGCAAATGCTGCTGAGTGGTTGACTTATACCATCCACTTCCAAAATACCGGAAATGCTCCCGCAATCAATATAGTAATTACTGACACCCTCGATGCAAATTTGCAAGAGTCAACATTCACTTATTTGCAATCAAGTCACGATGTTTTTACTCAGGTTACAGGTAACGTAATAAAATTCAATTTCCCTAATATCAACCTTCCCGATTCAACCAATGATGAACCTAACAGTCATGGCTATGTGCAATACAAAGTGAAAATTGATCAGGGATTAAACGTAGGCCAAACCATTCAAAACACTGCTGCAATTTACTTCGATTTTAATGCTCCGATTATTACCAACACTACCACAAATCTTGTAGTAGCACCAACAGGCATTTCGGAAGGAACGGCTGGAAATTATCAACTTATTCCTAACCCGGCGAAAAATTACTTCCACATTATTTCAGGGAACAATTCCATTCAACAAATTTCAATATTTGATATTTCCGGAAAAATAGTGAAAGAGATTAGAGACTATAAATCCGGTGAAAGGATTGACACTTCAAATTTAGATGCAGGAATGTATCTTGTGAAAGTGAGCAATGATCGGTACATTCACACCTCGAAACTCATCTTAAACTGATTTTTACAAAAGTTAAATACGGCCACTTTTTTTCATCTTGTGAAAGGTGGTGGAATCATGTAGTCGATTTATTGGTTTTAGCTCCATTTAAGAACGACCAATATGCTTTTCAATTAATTGATATTAAGTCACTTAGAAATTTTTCTGCTTTTGATGCAACTAAAGTTCCCGAGACCGCTCTAACAGGTCAAATGAGAGCTAATTCCGCATCAATTGAAAATCAAGAGCCCCTGACTGACAATCAGCGGGAAGAGTTCATGGAATTATATGGTCCATTACATAACAGATTGAGTCGTTTTATTCAGTCGATGGTATGGAACCGGGAAGATGCGAGAGATTTGTTATCGGAGACAATTTTAAAGACTTATGAAAAGTTTGATACCATTCGGAATAAAGAAAGTCTCTTATATTTTATGTTTACGGTTGCAGCAAATCTGATAAAAAAATACAGGCATAAATCGAGTTTGAAAATTGTGATGACGGAATCACACATGAATCAACGAATGGATTCCGGAAATACCATTTATGATAAAATTGCTTTGCAGGAATTATACCAAATGATGGAGCAACTTCCTGCTCAACAAAAAGAAGCTCTCGTAATGTATGAAATATCAGGTATTACGATGGAAGAAATAGCGAAGATTCAGGGCGGAACATTATCAGGTGTTAAATCAAGGATTGCAAGAGCCCGTCAAAAGCTTATTGAACTAATGGAACAAGACAGTAACAGCATATAAGGAACCTTAACAATGCAAAATAAAAAAGAAACATCCGACAGATTGGATCAATTGCTCAAAACATCGGCAAATGATACACCGGTAATGAGCATTGACGATGTTCAGCAATTATTGAAAAATGCTCCTGCACCTGTGAAAGGGAAAAACTCCAGGATGTGGATTGTATGGACCTTATTATTTTTATCTGTCAGCACCTTAACCTATGTAGTATTTAACCAAACACCAGAAAACAGCCCAAACAGCAATTTAAATAATTCCACAGAACAACTTAAGGATGCGAACATTCCAACTCCTGAAAATGTAGTAAGCACGAATGCCGCTGCAGAAACTGAATCTGCGGATGAAGAAAATCCGATTGATAAATCTGCTAAAGAAGTGTCTGCTCCCGAAATAAAAATTCCTGCAACTAATTCAAAAAAAACTGTTGCAGAGGCGCCTCCAATCATCAGAGCTTATACATATTACTATTCACGAAATGATAAAAAGATTGCGGTTACAGTAATTGATGGTGAAGTAACCAACCTTACTGAAGATGACATTGAAGTACCTAAATCGGAATATGATGAATTTGATGTAATCATTCAAAAGTCCATTAAAAAATCAATTGAAGAAAATAATGTTAAAGTAGCGGATGAAAAAGACTACAGTGAGCGTTATATAAAATGGAAACAAAAACTTACTGAACAACTTGTAAATGATAAGCTCATTGAAAATGATTCAGGGTTTGAATTTTCATTTGAAAACAACAGCTTATATATTAATGGCATTGAACAGACGGAAACAATATACGAAAAGTACAAGTCAAATTATGAAAAAAGTACCGGAAAGAAAATTCATGCCGGTACTTCGCTTACTATAAGGAAGCAGTAACTTCCCTGAAATTATAAATTTATACTTTTAACAATAAAGGGTCAATTAAAATACTCCTTCATCTTTTCAAAGAAGCTTTTATCTCCTTTACCGGGATGTGGCTTAAAGTTGTCAGATGTTTTTAATTTTTCGAGTATTTTCTTTTCATCTGAAGTCAATGTTTGTGGTGTCCACACATTGATATTTATGAGAAGATCCCCTTTATAGTGACTATTGAGTTGCGGAAGGCCTTTTCCTTTCAGACGTAATACTTTGCCGGCTTGTGTGCCTGCATCAATTTTTACTTTAGCCTTTCCATCAACCGTAGGAATCTCGACACTCGTACCTAAGGCTGCATCAGGAATTGATATGTATAAATCATACAATAAATTGTGCCCATCTCTTTTGAGGAACTGATCTTCGATTTCTTCAATTACAATTAGCAAATCGCCTGGTAATCCACCCCGTTCGGCTGCATTTCCTTTGCCACTAACATTCACCTGCATTCCCTCACCTACTCCAGCCGGGATGTTTATAGAAATCACTTCTTCACCTGGCATAGTTCCATGACCATGACAGCTTTTGCATTTGTTGGTTATAGTTTGTCCTTCGCCCTGGCAAGATGGACACGTAGAGGTAGTTTGCATCTGACCAAGAATGGTGTTTGTAACCCGTCGAACCTGACCGGCACCATTACAAGTACTGCATTTACTAAATGACGAACCATTTTGAGCACCACTACCACTGCATGAATTACATGGAATAGTTTTATTTACTTTTATTTTTTTCTCAACTCCATTAGCAATTTCGGCCAGAGTTAATTTAACTTTAATACGAAGATTGGTTCCTTTATTTACATAACGTCGGCCGCCGCTTCCATTACCACCACCGCCAAAGAAACTCTCAAATGGATTGTGTCCTCCGAAAATATCGCCGAACTGACTGAAAATATCATCCATATTCATTCCGCCACCATAGCCACCATTTCCTGCAGCACCACCTACACCCTGATGACCAAACTGATCATAACGGCGACGTTTATCGGCATCACTTAGTACCTCGTAGGCTTCGGCAGCTTCCTTAAATTTATCTTCAGCATCCTTGTTACCAGGGTTTTTATCGGGATGGAATTTCAATGCCATTTGCCGGTATGCTTTTTTAATTTCAGCATCCCCGGCAGATTTACCCACACCTAAAATTTCATAAAAATCACGCTTTGCCATAAATACAGATTTCCTTAATTCTTAATTACCAACAATAACTTTTGCATGCCGAATGACTTTACCATTCAGTAAATAACCACTTTCGGCTTCATCAACCACTTTACCTATCAGATCCGGAGTTGGTGCAGGGATGTTGGTAATTGCTTCATGAAATTCCACATCAAATTCTGTCCCCACCGATTCCATTTTGGATAGGCCCTTTTGTTGTAATAAGGAAACCATTTTATTATGAATCAAATCAACACCTTCTTTGAGGGCACTGTCGCCGTTCGAAGTTGAAAAAGCCTTCTGAGCTCTGTCGAAATCATCGAGTACCGGTAAAAGGGAGATTATGATATCGGCACCGGCACTTTTTAGCAGATCGAGACGCTCTCTTTGGGTTCTTTTTCGAAAATTATCGAATTCTGAATAGAGGCGTAAAAATTTGTCACGACTTTCTGCCAATTCGTCTTTCAACTTAATTAGGTCATTCCCTTCATCAACAGGGGATAAATCTGGAGAAATTTCATCAGAAAAAGGCTCCCCTGCAGGTGTAACTTGCTCGTTATCAATAGTATTATCTGTGTTATTAGGATTATCCTTTTCTTGCGACATCTTATTCTGGTTAAACGGATTACTGAATTTGAATTTCATTTCAATGGGAGGGTCAAATAGTTTGCCACAGCCTGAATCGGGTCATTTTGGCAGGCAAAAGTAAACAAAAACGACAGATCGGCTTGAGGCCAACCTGTCGTTTCAAGGTATAGTTTGCAGAATTACTTCATCAACTTCTCGAGTGCCTGCTCCAAAGCGGGTCCTCTAAGATTTTTACCAACAATTACTCCTTTATCATCAAGTAAGTAACTGGCTGGTATTGAGTTAACCCGATAGATTTGAGCCGGCTTTGATTGCCATCCGCCCAGGTCACTTACATGGTACGACCAGGAGAGATTATCTTGTTTAATAGCCTTCATCCAGGCATCCTTATTTTGATCCAGGGAAACGCTATAGATGGTAAAACCTTTACCGCTTTTAAATTTAGCGTCTTTGTATTTATTGTAAGCGGCTACCAGATTTGGATTTTCCATTCGGCAAGGTCCACACCAGGAAGCCCAAAAATCGATTAAAACTACTTTACCACGGAGGGAAGAAAGAGCGATTGTTTTACCTTCAGGACTGGTGAAAGCCAAGTCTATAGCTTTGTCACCGACATTGGTGCCCTGTGGATTTGACTGATAAATAAATCCGAATGCAAAGGTGGCAACACCAATCATCAGAAGCATCAAATTAATACGTTTCATAGGATTTTCAAGTTTTTTTGGACGGTGATTATTTACAAAAATAGTACCACTTTTTAGATTTTAGGAGACCCTTTTAATTTTAGCACCCAATTTATTTAAGCGTTCATCGATTTTCTGGTAACCGCGGTCAATTTGTTCAATGTTATGGATGATGCTTTTACCATCAGC
>CAUJFJ010000166.1 GCA_963169675.1 Bacteroidota bacterium | reverse complement strand
CCATTCGACCATAAATAAGTATAAGGTGTTACACCACCACTTGCAGAAATAAACACACCGCCTGTAGCTCCTCCATTGCATAGAACAGCACGAACGGAGTCGATAGCAATAACAGGTGATCCGGTATTCAGGACAGTGGCAGAACGCAGACGGGTACAAAGGTTTGCATCGGTAATAGTTACTGTATAGGTTCCTGCAGTCAGCGATGAAATAGTTGCCGTGGTTTGGGTGTTACTCCATAGATAGGTATAAGGAGAAGTGCCATCATAAGGAAAAATAGTAATGCTTCCATTATTCAAGCCACAAGCGGCATTGGTAATCTGTACAGAATCATTGAGGGCAAGTGGCTCTGTGATGGTCACAGGTAATGTAGCTGTACAAAGATCAGCATCAGTAACAGTTACCGTATACGTTCCGGCTGGCAAAGTATTAATATCATCAACTATTGCACCATTCGACCAAACATAGTCGAATGGTGAGGTACCATCCTGTACAGAAATAAATATTGCACCTGTTGATCCACCGGCGCATAAAACATTTTGAACAGAATCTACAATAATCTGGGGAGGAGCAATAGCATTGAGCTGAATAGTTTCAACATCCGTACATCCTAACGAATCTGTAATTGTACAGGTATAATTTCCTGCAAGCAGATTTATTAGTGATGTGTTAGTGCTTCCATCTGACCACAAATAGGTAACGGGACCTGTTCCGCCGGTGAATGTTGTATTCAATTCACCATTTGCAGCAGCACACGTTGCCTCCTGTTGTGTAATCGCCAAGACCAGTAAGTCGGGTTCAGTAATTACAAAAGATTGCGTTGCTGTACACAAGGCAAGATCAGTAATTGTAACAGTATAAGTTCCGGCAATAAGATTAGTTACATCCTGAGAAACCTCACCATTAGACCATTGGTAGGTAACTGCAGGAATTGCAGCAAAAACATCAATGTAAATTGCTCCATCATTACCACTGTTACATGAAACATTGAATACAGAATCAGTAACTATCTGACAAGCACCTAAAGCATTTTGCACAACAGTATCAGCAACTATGGAACATCCGCTATTATCTGTTATGGTAACAGTAAATGGGCCAGGCAGTAATCCTGATAATGATGAAGTGACATCACTAGTCGACCACAGATAAGAATATCCACCGGTGCCACCAGTTGGTGAGCACAAAATTTCACCGTTGGCAGCACCATTGGCATCGTTAACAACAAAGTTAGGACGTAATATTTCAGGTTCGGTAATAACTGTATCTATTTGTGCGGGACAATTATTTACATCCGTTAAATTCAGCGTATACGCTCCGGGGCCAAGTGAATCTATATCTTCACTTATTTCTCCATTCGACCAGCTAAATGAATATGGTGCAAGTCCACCAAAAATTTCCAAAGAAATTTCGCCATCGCCAAAAGAAAAACAGGAGACATTTGAAACTGAAACTATATTTATATTGATTGGTAATGGTTGTATTACTTCAACAGAATCAACAACTGTATCTTGCGCCGCATCTATTACAGTAACAATATAAACTCCTGCTCCAATTGCTGAGATATCTTCAGTTGTTTCACCATTTGACCAAAGAATATTAAATGGTAATGCACCTCCGGTTATTTCCATGTCAACAGATGCATCGGTTGCCCCGTTGCATGAAACTGCAAAGCCATTGTAATCACTTAATGAAAAAGTCAATGTAAAACTTGCAGCATTGCTAGCAACCGGCACATCCGGTCTTGGATTTGCATTAACTGCAACAGTGAAAAAAAGTGCTAACATGCAACAAAGCGTTGCAGCAAGTATTCTTATCCTGATGTTAAAATTGTGATAAAACTTAATAGGGTAATAAAAACTCATTTATAGTGCTGGCTTTTTCCGGTGACCTGAGATGTGAATGGTGCAAATTTCGGCAAACAAAGGTACAAAATTAGACTGTGTAGGTCAATTTTAGAATGAAAATTAGCAAAAAAGCGACTTAAACGACTGAATAACAAGCATTTACAAAGAATAATTTAAGAAAGTTGTAATGAGCTGATAATTAAATAGATCCGGTTAAAAATCCGGGCATAAATCCGAGAATCAAACTGAGAATTACCGTTAGCCAAAGCACTACATTTTGAGAGTTACTGAACTGAATCTGAGTCGATTCACGATCGGCAGGTTGGAACATGGCTATGATAATGCGGAAATAATAGTACACTCCGATCAGGGAACTCAGAACCCCGACCAAAACCAGCCAGGTATAGCCACTTTCAATGGCAGAAAGGAACACGTAATATTTGGCGAAAATGCCGGCTACCGGAGGTATCCCGGCAAGGGAAAGCATGGTAATGGTAATGAGAATGGCAGGAATTTTATTTACGCTGGAAAAGCCTCGCAACGAATTAATCATTTCATTTCCGTTCGTGGTCATTGATACAAGTAACGTAAATATGCTTATTGAACCTATGGCATATGCAGCTGTATACAACAATAAGGCGCCATCAGAATTCTGATTCATTGCAACTATTGCCATCAGCATATAACCGGCATGTGAAATGCTGGAATAGGCAAGCATCCGTTTCAGACTTTTCTGGTAAACGGCAAGAATATTTCCGGCGAGCATGCTGATTGCGGAGAAGATCGCGAGCATAGGTGCCCACCAATCGGCAATACCAGAGAAGCAGGTCATGAACAATCGTAAGAATGCGGCAAAGGCTGCTGTCTTCACCACTGTAGCCATGTATGCAGTTACAGGTGTTGGTGCTCCTTCATAAACATCGGGAGCCCAGAAATGAAATGGTGCTGCAGAAATTTTGAACGTCAGACCAACGATCATCAGTAACAATCCTGCATAAAACATCCCCGGAAGGTTCGCCTTATTGGCAGAAACAAATCCTGCGAGCTCCTGCAGATTAAATGTACCTGTCACACCATAAATTAATGCAATACCAAATAATAGAAATCCGGTTGCAAATGCTCCGAGCATAAAATACTTGAATCCGGATTCATTCGAGCGCAATTCCATTTTATTGGAGGCAGCCATAATATACATGGCAATAGAAAGAATTTCTATTCCTAAGAAGAGCATGGTTAAATCAGCAAAGCTGACCATTACAACTGCACCTGCCAATGAAAAGGTAATGAGAGCTGTATAATCAGCCTCATGTTCATGGTTACGGAGATATGCCGGATTTAAAAGAAACCATATGAATGTTGTTCCAATCATTACCATTGAAAAAGCAATGGCATAATTGTCCATGAACATCATATCATGGAAATAACGAATGTTACTCCCCCACTCCAATGCACAAAGCACCAGACCTGCAGCAAGTCCGGTTAATGCCAAAGGATAAAGCACTTTCCGGAATCTCAGGATTTCCGACAACATGGCTATGACGCCAATTATGGTAAGTGCTATTAAGATATTCATTACTGACAGTTATAATTTTACATGGATACAACACCGGCCTTTGC
The DNA here is from genome assembly GCA_963169675.1 of Bacteroidota bacterium. Taxonomy (GTDB): domain Bacteria; phylum Bacteroidota; class Bacteroidia; order AKYH767-A; family OLB10; genus JADKJB01. The sequence goes on along the minus strand of CAUJFJ010000166.1, from coordinate 6,997 downwards.
AAGAATTGCCGATAATGATGGTCCGGCAATATCTAATAACGGCTTTGGATATACGCCATTAACAATGACAAGTGCAACTATGATATAAAGAAGTATTTTTTCGTTTGATGTCAATGCTTTGAACGACTTTGAAGCTTCACCAGCTTCTCCCAACATGATACGTTGATAAGCTCTTAACATATAAACTGCTCCAAATATGACTGTAAGTCCGGCAAACAATGCCAGCCATCCACTGTATTGGAACACACCATTTAAGAGCATGAACTCACCAATAAATCCATTTGTCAAAGGCAATGCAACACTTCCTAACAAAATGATGGTAAAGGTGATTGCAAACGGAGACGATACATGAGCAATTCCACCCATATCTTTCATTTCGCGGTTACCATACCGATCAATTAATATATCGGCAATAAAGAAGAGACCGACAGCATTAACACCATGACTCAGCATTTGGAATACGGCACCTTGCATGCCCATCATATTCATCGAAAATATTCCGGCAGCAATTAAACCTACGTGGGCTATACTTGAATAAGCTATTAATCGCTTGAAATCTTTTTGTGCAATTGCCATTGCAGAAGCATAAACAATTCCTACAACTGACAGTCCCATTGCTAACCATGCCCACTCTGCAATTCCGGCAGGGATCACAGGAACCATCCAGCGAATGATTCCATAAAGACCCATTTTTAACATGATACCGGAAAGCAACATGGTACCCTGAGTTGGTGCGTTGGTATAGGTATCAGGCTGCCAGGTGTGTAATGGGAAGATTGGAATTTTAATTGCAAACGCCAGGAAGAATCCCCAGAATATCCATCCTTGTTGTGATGGTGTTAATGCAAGTTCATAGAAACTATCCAGACTAAAAGTATGTGGCAATGGTGTTTGAAGATACAGATATATCAATGCCACCAGCATGAACAAACTTCCCGATAAGGTATAAATGAAAAATTTCAGTGTGATACGGATTCTGTCGGCACCACCCCAAAGCAAGCAAATAAACCAAATTGGCAATAGTGCAAGCTCCCAAAAGATATAAAATAAAAATCCATCTAATGATGTGAATACACCAACCAGTGCAAACTGCATCAGAAATATCAAACTATAGAAATTTTTAAAATCAACGATATCACGATCGAATGTGGAAAATATAATAATAGGCACCAGCACGTTGGTCAGCAATACCATCAGCAGGCTCAAACCATCCATACCAACTTTAAAGCTGATTCCCATACTTTCAACCCACCACTTATCGAAAACAAATTGCATTCCGCCGTTCGGATCAAACATGGTAGCATGCCAGATGGTTGCGGCTAATGGTAAAAACGAAAGCAGCAATGCAACACGTGCAGCCGACTTTTTATCAGATACCATCCGAATCAAAAGCATTCCCACCAGGGGTAATAAGAGCATCAATAATGATAACATGCCTTTGTCAGATAATCATTTTAAATACGAACATAAGAATAACCGCAATCACCATTGCAATAATATATAAACCAATGTGGCCCGATTGCACCAGTCTGAGTACACCGGAAGCACCATTAGTGAGATAACCAAATGAGTTTACAATTCGATCGATAAATCCTTTTTCAATCCAGTTGTAAGAAAACGACGACAATACATTAAGCGGTTTTGTGATGAATGTGTTGTAGAACTCATCGACATAAAATTTGTTTGCCAACACATTTTGAAATCCTGTCACCAGATGATCAGCTTTAGGAACATGTGCATCTTTAACATATTTATTATAGACTAAATAAATAATTACGATCAACAACACCATTGAAGAACCAATCAATGTATATTCAAATGTATGTGAGGCATGACCATGCGCATACAGATCGGCCCATCCCGTTACCGGCTCCAGAAAATTATTAAGGAAATGCGGCATGTGGAAAATTTCCGGCATCCCCAGAAAGCCACCAACTGTGCTCAACACAGCAAGAACCATCAATGGAACTGTCATTGATATTGGTGACTCATGTAAGTGCTCCTGTTGATGCTTGCTGCCTCTGAATTCGCCATGGAAAGTAAGGTAATACAAACGGAACATGTAAACAGCAGTAAGTATGGCTGAAACGGCTAAAATTCCAAAAATCAAATAAGAGTGAGTCCATGCACCGGCAAGAATTTCATCTTTTGAGAAGAAGCCTGCAAAAGGTGGTGCACCTGCAATTGCGAGCGTACCTATTAAGAATGTTAAATGCGTTACAGGCAAAGCTTTTTTCAAGCCACCCATTTTACGAATATCCTGTTCACCCCCCATAGCATGGATTACGCTTCCTGCGCAAAGGAATAAAAGCGCCTTAAAGAATGCATGTGTTACTACATGGAAAAGTGCTGTAGTATAAGCACCTACTCCAAGAGCAACAAACATGAATCCTAATTGACTTACGGTAGAATATGCGAGTACTTTCTTAATATCATTTTGCTTCAGCCCAATTAATCCGGCCATCAATGCTGTCAATAATCCTACGAAAGCAACGACTTCCGAACTGAATGGAGCCATTACATAAAGTACATTCGACCGCACCACCATATAAATACCGGCAGTTACCATCGTTGCTGCATGGATCAAGGCTGAAACGGGAGTTGGTCCTGCCATTGCATCGGGTAACCAGGTATATAAAGGTATTTGAGCGCTCTTACCCATGGCACCAACAAAGAGCAATAAAGTAATTGCAGTCAACACCGGTTGATCAAATGTCATTTGACGGGCGCCGGCAAAAACAGTATCGTATTCCAAAGAACCGAATGTCTGGAAAATAAGGAACATACCCAGCAGGAAGCCCAGATCACCAATACGATTCATGATGAATGCTTTCTTTGCCGCATCGTTATATGCGTTGTTCTTAAACCAGAAACCAATTAATAAATAAGAGCAGAGACCAACACCTTCCCAACCTACGAACATGAGCACGTAGCTTGAACCAAGCACCAGTAACAACATAAAAAACACGAACAGATTCAGATATGCAAAATACCTCGCATAATCTTCTTCTTCGTGCATGTAGCCAATAGAATAAACATGAATTAAAAAGCCAACTCCGGTAATAACCAGTAACATAACAATTGAAAGTCTGTCAACCAGAAAACCAAAGTCGAGTGTAAATGAACCGGCTGAAAGCCATTCAAAATAATCGGCCTTAATTACCAGATTTGGATCAGCCATTAAGGTTCCGAATGCGCCAATGGAAATTATAAAACTTCCAAGCACAGACAAGGAAGCAATCCAGCCACTTACAGAACGGGGCACGTTTTTATTTCCGATCCCATTGATCAGAAATCCAAGTAGCGGCAGGATTGGTATTAACCAGATTAAATTAGTCACTTCAGTTTTATTACCAGAAGAAATGGCATTACCATTTCAATTTATTTAAAATATCGATATCAACACTTTTCACATTTCTGTAGATCATAACCAGAATGGCTAAACCGACAGCAACTTCGGCCGCAGCAACAGCCATAATAAAGAATACCATTACCTGACCACCCGGATCGGAATGCATGGTTGAAAATGCTACCAATAACAGATTTACGGCATTCAGCATTAGCTCAATACACATAAAAATAATGATGGTATTTCTTCTGAACATTACACCCATTACGCCAATGGCAAACAGAATTGCTGCCAGCATGACATAATTATTAATGTGTACCAATTCAAGTATGGAAGATCCCATCAGTCAAGTTCTTTTTTTCCGATCATAGTAGCACCAATCATTGCAGTTAGAAACAACAATGCTGAAACTTCGAAAGGCAACATATATTTATCATAAAGCACCATTCCCAGGTTTTTTACCATCCCCACCTGAGAATCAGGCGCTGCGGATAATTGCAAACCGTCGGTACTTTTGAGCACACTAACTAATACGAGTAACAAGAGACCACCGGAAACAACGGCTGCTATTTTGCCGGCAGAGGTCTTGTGAGGCTCCGATTCGGCATTCAGATTCAATAACATGATTACGAAAAGGAATAAAACCATGATGGCTCCGGCATATACAATAATATGTACTGCGGCCAGAAACTGAGCATTGAGCAATATATAATGTCCTGCAATGGTAAAGAAGCAGAAAATCAGGGATAGCACGCTGTGCACAGGCTTTCGCGAGAACACAACCATCATCGCACTGAAGATGGAGAGAAAGGCAAGGACAAAGAAGGCAATTTTAGACATTTAGTATCAGCCTGATTTCTACAATATTGTTTTGTTTCAATCCGGGTGCGAAAATAGGAATTACACCCGACTCCTTAAAATAATAATTAATTTTTACGATGAGCTTTTAAGCGACCGGAAATATCGACCCGTTTATCGGCTTCAACCGGCTCCACCAATTTATCTTTACCAAAGATGAATCCCTGGCGTTCATAACCTGAATGCACAATTTTGTCGGTCAGGAAGATAGCTTCCTTAGGACAAGCCTCTTCGCACAATCCACAGAAGATACATCGAAGCATATTGATCTCATAAACAGAGGCGTACTTCTCTTCCCGATACATTTTCTCTTCACCGGGTTTCCTTTCTGCAGCAGTCATGGTAATGGCTTCTGCGGGACAAGCCACAGCACATAATCCGCAAGCTGTGCAGTTTTCACGTCCCTGCTCATCACGTTTCAAAACATGGTGTCCACGGTAAACCGGGGTAAACTGGCGCTGCACTTCCGGGTAGCTGATGGTTGTTTTTTTGCGGAAGAAATGCTTGAAAGTAATGAATAGTCCTCCCAAAATGGCCGGCAGATACAGACGCTCTGCCAGACTCATCTCTTTCCTGACTACTACTTTCGATCTATTGGTTAATTGCATCGTTGAGCTCATTAATTAATGGATGTGTTCCAAAGGTCGTATTTGAATAATAATACAACTGCTGTAATTACTATGTTAAGAACGGCAAGTGGAATAAGTATTTTCCAACCCAGCCTCATTAATTGGTCATAACGGAATCTTGGGATCGTCCAGCGAACCCACATAAAGAAGAATATAAAGAAGAATATTTTACCGAACATCAGCACAGTACCCAGAATCGCGGTTAAATTATGCGATAATCCAAGACTATTCAGGAACGGGAAATTATAACCTCCAAAATATAAACATACAATGATTGCTGATGAAATAAACATATTGATATACTCAGCAAACAAATAGAAACCAAGCTTCATACTTGAATACTCAGTGTGGTAACCACCAACTAATTCCGTTTCACATTCAGGTAAGTCGAATGGCGTGCGGTTGGTTTCTGCGAAAGCACAAATCAGGAATAATAAGAATCCTAATGGCTGCACAAAAACATTCCAGTGTGCTCCGGGCTGACTCTCTACTATTTCTCTGATACTTAATGTTCCTGTCATCATCACCAAAGCAATAATCGACATTCCCATTGCAAGCTCATAACTTATCATTTGTGACGAGGCTCTTAATGCTCCCAATAAAGAGAACTTATTATTTGAAGCCCATCCTCCTATCATAATTCCATATACACCAATTGAAACAACACCGAATACATAGAGAATTCCAATATTAACATCGGTAATTTGCATTACATATTCTTTGCCATTAATAATCAAAGAACTACCCCATGGAATGACCACACTAGTCATACATGCTGTGAGCATGGCAATAGAAGGTCCTAAAATAAATAAGGCTTTATCGGCGTGAGTAGGAATAATCTCTTCCTTCATGAACATCTTCACACCATCGGCCAAAGGCTGCAGCAATCCGAATGGTCCTGCGCGATTAGGACCAATACGATCCTGAAAAAATGCAGCAACCTTACGTTCTGCGTAAGTTGAGTACATGGCAATAACCAATGACACACCAAAAACACCCAGAACAAATACAATCTTAAAAATTAAATCAGCGGTCTCCATATAATTTCCGGTTACTTATTATCCTGGTGTGCCTTTTCGGCGATGTTTTTTTGTTTCGACACATCAATCTTCAACTGACGTAATGACTCATAATGATTTTGAGAAATCACCGAATGTCTGTCGATTTTGCGTGGCCCTTCAATTTTCCAGTCACTTACTTCTTTTTTATCGAATCGGCATTCATTACAAATCCATGATTCGAGTTCTCCATAAGTATCTTTACGGCCTGTCACACGAAGCACTTCATTATTGCTCATCCAAAGAGCAACTTTGCCATCACACTTTTTACAATCACGATGTGCGTCCATTGGTTTGGTAAACCACACACGACTTTTAAATCGGAAGGTCTTGTCTGTGAGAGCACCTACAGGACAAACATCAATCATATTTCCTGAAAAATCGTTATCGACTGCATTCTGAATGTAAGTACTGATTTCAGAAACATCCCCACGATTTAAAACACCATGAACACGACCATCACACAACTGATTGGCAACCTTCACACAACGGTAGCATAAAATGCAGCGGGTCATGTGTAATTTTATTTTATCGCCAATATCAATCTTATCGAATTCGCGTCTTTTAAATTCATAACGCGATTTTGCCAAACCATTTTCATAACTCAAATCCTGCAAATGACATTCACCGGCCTGATCACAGATAGGACAATCGAGTGGATGATTGATCAACAAAAATTCCACTACACCATTTCTTGCTTCCAGCAAATCGGGTGCGGTACGATTTTGCACAACCATTCCATCCATGACCGGAGTGCGGCAGGAAGCAACCGGTTTTGGCATTGGCCTTGGGTCTTTTGCAGAACCCTGGGTAACTTTCACAATACAGGTTCTGCAATATCCGCCGCTTGTTTCCAGCTTCGAATAATAACACATTGCCGGAGGAACAACATCTCCTCCAATCATGCGTGCAGCCTGCAGGATGGTTGTTCCATCAGGCACTTCAATTTCAATATTATCGATTGTTACTTTAGGCATTGCTATAACTTTTTACATTATTAATCATTCCGTTCAGCTTACCGGCTGAAGGTTATTTAATCTGTAATAATGTTTAATATCTTTTATCTTTTCAGGATTCCTGACATAATCTTCGAATTCACTTCT
>CAUJFJ010000165.1 GCA_963169675.1 Bacteroidota bacterium | reverse complement strand
GTGAAAAAAATACTTTTAACATTAATTACAGTTATTGTTTATTCAGCAAATCTATTTGCTCAAAATGAGGGAATTTACACCCCTGAATGGATAGCTTTTAAGTATTTTCAAGATAGTTTATCGCATGAAACAAATTTTGATGTAAAATACTATTTTAGTGGTCAAGTTAGTGATAATTGCAGCACATTACCATATGGTTTTACCGAATTAAATTACAATTTTGATACTTGCCTTAGTCAAAAATGTACAAAAAGTAATATCGAATTTAAATCAAATCAAAGAATACGACCTAAGCGACTATTCAAAAAAAATAATCTGTTTATTAATTCAGCATGTAAAATTGATACTGATTTATATCTAATAAATATAATCTACTCAAATAAGTCTAGGGGAGTAATTTATCATATTTTCATAAAAGATAAATATTTTTACAAATTAAAAATTGTAAACTATGTTCATTAAACATTTCCTATTTATATTTATCTTATTCTGTCATATGTTTACCTATGGACAAAATCTTGATCATCTGAATTCGAACGATATAAAGTTTTATTCAAACAATGTTGACTTCAAAACATTTGATCCTACTGGATTGATTCAGATCGAAAAGACAAAAGATTTAATTGCATCAAATATTTCCGGTCAGTTGATCAGACTGAATGAGGCATCAAACGAGATTGATACTATTATTTATAATTCTTTTCCAATTCACAAATTAAAAACAAATTCACTGAAAGATAGAATCGCAATCTGTGGTGGTTCTACTTTTCAAGAAATTGATGCATTTTCATTGTCAATAAAATCATCATATTCAAATTCTGATATCTATATTTTATCTTTTAGTTATGTAACAAATAAGAAAACTATTGCCCTTGGCACAAATGAGTCCGGATTAATATTTATTGACAATAATAATCACTCGAAAATTATTAAAAAGATTGAAGATGTCAAAGATAGAATTTGGTGTGTTGAATATGATAGTATAAATCAAATTGTCGTAGCTGGTACATCAGAAGGGAAAATCCTTATTGTTGATATCAATAAAAATTATCTTACCAAAATTATTGATGCCCATGAATCTGATGTTACTGGAATATTTGTTCTAGGGAATTCAGAAAAGTTTGTTAGTTGTGATAATTCATCAATCAAAGTATGGGACATTTTAAGTGGGGCTCTTTTACAAACAATATTCAGTGATTCATTGGGTAAAGTCATTTCAATATTATATGATAGTAAAAATGATATATTGATTGCGTATGGATTTGAAAATACGTTGAAAGCATGGAGTCTAAAAGAAAATCAATTACTATTTGACTATAAACCAATTGTAGAAATTACTGATATTGATCAACCTGATTCTCTAATTAATACTATTAATACAAATATGGCAACAGGATATATTGATAAGGTCAGTTTATCTAAACAAATGAAAGTAAAATTTGTTGAAGATATTCTACCAAGTTGTATTGCTGCCAATAATTGTAATCTATTTGGTGTTATTGATAAATTTAAGAATATAGGAATTTATGATATAACTAATGGAGAATTAATTAAGGAATTAGATATCAAATCAACAGAGAGATCTTATATTTCAAATGCTTGCGATCTAAATTCATCCTGCAGTTCATTTCTATTTGGAGATATTAGAGGCGGGATTTATGAGTGGAATCTTTATAAGAAACAAACTAACAAATTGTTTGATAACTGCATCGCGGTTATTGGTGGGGAACGTATAACAACATTAAGTTATTTTTATGATGGATTAATTTTTTATGGGGGTGGGTCTAGATTTAGAATTGGCGCAACTTCAACTCCGAATTTAGAAACCTCAAAACTAATGAAAACTAAACAATTGGTTAAAAAGGTTGATCGCTACTTTAATTTACTTGAACTTCAAAATCTAGATACGACCATTTCATGCATGGCCACTTGCTCTGAAAAAGGTATGTTAGTTGCTGGAACAAGCTCTGGTACAGTAAGGATTTATGATATTTATACTTCAAAAATACTCAAAGAGGTAAATTATGCTCGTGGAATTTGGGATATTGGAGTATCAATGAATAATAGATATTTATGCATTGGATACGGAGAGGAGTCAATTGAAGTGTTGGATATTGAAGATGAATATTCTATTGTTTTCAATAAAAGTGATATAGGTAGTCCTGTAATTAGGATATTGTTTAATAATAACTATGAATCATTTGTTGTCATATCCAAGAAAGCAACATTTCTATTAAATCTAACTACTTTAAAACTTAGCAAACTCTTAGAATCACCTTCGAATTATACAATTAGTGCCGCTGCAATGCATGCAGATGATTTACTGCTAGGTTATGAGAAAACTTTGTCAGACAATAATTATGCAGAATTAAATCTAAATAATGAAAATTCGCAATCCTTTTTAAGTGCTTTTATTGACATTGAACGGAAATTAGTAACTCTAATAAATGAAAATGGAATTATTAGTACTCTTGGTTACAAATAAAATTAAATAATTAATGTATTATAATGAAAATTCTTTGGACTAAATGGAATCTATTTAATATAATTATAATTTCGATAATTTTAATTGGGGTCATTGTGTGCAAAATTAGTTCAGTACCTATTGCAACTGAAGGGGTATTGCATTTTGAAAATACCAAAATTGTAAACGACACATTAACTAACTATTTTCAGGAAAAGTATTGTACACTAATGAGTTCTGATGTAGATTCAACGGACATTATTGTTTATGATTTAAAAGATAACAAACGACTTTATGTGGGTAAAGTATTCCTCACTCATGATCTACTATCTAAAAAATCAGATTTTTCAGAGTTCGGATTGAAGTCTTTAAATACCATAATACTTATAAATTCGAAACAACCATTTGATCTTGACATTGAGTACTATTATGGAATCAATTCAAATAGCATTTCTGTTTCAGAAAAATTATCGTTCGTACCTAATTAATGAGCTAATGTTCAAAATATTTAATTAAATGAAGCGACTACAAAACCTAAAGGAGTAATTGTAATCCTCCCATTTTTCGAACTATTTTGATTGCCTAAAATCCAAACATCGTTCACGTTGCCTTCTCAACTTTAGCCCTGACCGGATCTAGATTTGGCCTATCATAAATTTGAGATGATTTCATCGAGTTGTTTCCTAAGCTTTTCCCGATGACTGGAAGACTTGCTCCTGTAAGTGCCTGGTGTAAACGCATCATTGCAAATTCTTAACCATCGCATAAAGCATTTTAGACAACTCCTCACCCAGACTTGTAAGCTCCATATAAGTGGTAGCTTCTAATTCCCATTCAGCATGTATACTTTCCAGGATTGCCATACACTCAAACAAAGAACCCCGGGCGGTGGTGAAATAATTTCTTCTATCCGGTTTTGAGAATTTTGCGGAACCTTCGGCGATGTTGAGGGGAATGGTTAATGATTCCATTTCAAATTAGTCGGAGCGAACTTTGTTTCATAGCTATTTCAGGTTCTGTATCATGGTGAACAATATGCGCGAAATTTGGTCACCAATTACTAATTGAGATTTAAATATCGTGTCATCAATTTTATTTTCATCATGAAGAATGTCCAGAATGGCTACACATTCAAAAATTGATGCTCTTGCAATAATAAAAAACTTTTTTCTGTCGGGATTCGAAAATTTTCCTGAGCCTTCAGCGATATTCAATATAATGCTTAATGATGCTCTATTGAGTTGATCAACAACCATTTTATCGTAAGGGATACTTTGAATAATTTTCTTACATTCCATATGGAACTGTTTTGATTTTTTGTAAACAGCAAGATCTTGAAAGGCGAACATTGGACAGAAGGAGAATGAGAATTGGTCAGAATGAGAATGAGAATGAAAATGAGAACTGTACAGAAGGAGAATGAGAATGGGAATGAGAACGGCAAGGTTTCGGAATGTGAAGTAGTGCGAATGAAAAGGAGAATGTTTAGTAGAAATTGCGAATGAAAATGAGCATAGGTCAGAAGGAGAATGAAAATGAAAATGAGAACGGAAAAGGGTCAGAAAGTGAATTAGTGTGAATGAAAAGGAGAATGTTTAATAGAAATTGCGAATAAAAATGAGCCAAGGTCAGAATGAGAATGTGAATGAAAATGAGAACGGCTAGGATTCAGAATGTGAACTAGTGAAAATGAAAAAGTGAACGTTTAAGTGAGATGGCGAATGAAAATGAGCCAAGGTCAGAATGAGAATTGGTCAGAATGAGAATGAGAATGAGAACGTTTAAAGTTAAAGAACGAAATCAAGAGTTTGTGAAAAATCACCCCCTCTCATTCTCATTCTCCCTCTCATTCTGTCAAGTACCCGGGACGGGGGTCGAACCCGTACGATCTTTAAGGATCACAGGATTTTAAGTCCTGCGTGTCTACCAATTCCACCACCCAGGCAGGGAAGGAGAGTGCATCATGCACTATCTTTTGTGTGAAAAATAAAAGCCCTTTCAATGAAAGGGCTTCGAGCGAAAGACGAGTCTCGAACTCGCGACCTCAACCTTGGCAAGGTTGCGCTCTACCAACTGAGCTACTTTCGCTTATATTTTCAATTTTTCTGGTCTCAAACTCCGACCAAAATCCGCCCGCTGGCGGATTGCGCTCTACTCCCGATAGCTATCGGGAAGCTACTTTCGCTTTTGAAATTAGCTTTCGCTAATTTATTTATGCTTTCAATTCTTGAGCCAATTTTCGCCCGCTGGCGAATGTGAATTAAACCGACTTTTGAATTTGATGTGCTACTTCGCAATCGGACTGCAAATTTAAGATCAAAATCATAAAATGCAAAATTAAAAGTCAAAAAGTTATTGGTGACCTTAGTGTTTGGTTATCAACTTCTTAATATCATTTAACTTCATCAGAGCCTCCACCGGAGTAAGAGTGTTTATATCGGTTTTCAGGATTTCCTCTCTTATTTGCTCCAGCAAAGGATCATCTAATTTAAAGAAACTTAGCTGAAAGGCCTCTTTTTCAGCTTGACCCGAGGCCGTTTTAACCAATTCAGCATTACTGTGTGCTTTTTCGAGTAAGGAAAGCATTTGGTTGGCCTTTTGAATGGTTCTGGAGGGCATTCCGGCCATTTTAGCCACATGAATACCGAAGCTGTGCTCACTGCCTCCGGGAACCAGTTTTCGAAGGAACAGGATCTTCTGACCGGTTTCTTTAACGGAGACATGATAGTTCCTGATTCTTCCCAAAACAGCTGCTATTTCATTCAATTCATGGTAATGTGTTGCAAAAAGTGTTTTGGCCCTTGCTCCCTGATGTTCATGAATGTAATCGGCAATGGCCCAGGCAATAGATATACCATCGTAGGTACTGGTTCCTCGTCCAATTTCATCGAGAATCACCAGACTGCGAGGAGAAAGGTTATTTAAGATACTGGCCGTTTCATTCATCTCTACCATGAAAGTTGATTCCCCGGATGAAATATTATCGGAGGCACCAACCCTGGTGAATATTTTATCGACTATTCCTATGGTAGCTGCACGGGCAGGGACAAATGATCCAATTTGAGCCATCAATACAATGAGGGCCGTTTGTCGCAACAATGCCGATTTACCCGACATATTAGGGCCGGTAATAATTAATATTTGCTGTGTATCAGGATCCAGAAATACATCGTTGGCTACATAACTTTCTCCCGGTGGTAATTGCTTCTCCAAAACAGGATGCCTGCCGTCTTTTATATCGAGCAAGAGTGAATCATCGAGAAGGGGACGGGTATAATTATTTTCCAGGGCAACATTGGCAAATGCCAACAGACAATCGAGGCGCGCGATACAATTGGCATTTAATTGTACCGGCGAAATGTATTCTGAAATTTTAATGACCAGATCGTTGTAGAGTTGCTCTTCAATTGCCAGAATTTTTTCCTCAGCACCCAGAATTTTCTCTTCGTAAACTTTTAGCTCTTCGGTAATATACCTTTCCGCATTGACCAGTGTTTGTTTGCGGGTCCATTCGGGTGGTACTTTCGACTTATGTGAATTGGTAACTTCGATATAATAGCCAAACACATTGTTGAATGATATTTTCAGCGAAGGTATTCCTGTTCTTTCCGATTCCCTTTGCTGCACCTTTAGTAAATAGTCTTTACCGGAAAAGGCAATCTGACGCAGCTCGTCTAAATCGGCAGAAATACCATCGCAAATAACACCACCTTTTGCAACCAGTGCAGGAGGATCGGGGTGAATGGTTTTTTCGAGCAGGGCAATTAATGCCGGGCAGGAGTTCATCTGATCACCTATCATTTTCAGATTTTCATTACCTGAAAATTTACATAGGGTAACCAATGGATCAACGGCGAGCATGGCTCGCTTTAACTGAACCAGTTCGCGGGGATTAATGCGGCGAATGGCAACTTTTGAAATCAGACGTTCGAGGTCACCAATGGTGCCTATTAATTTCCCGGCTTCAGCAGCAGGTTCTCTTTTCTCTGTGAAAAAATGAACCACATCCTGCCTTTCCAAAAGTGGTTCCCGTTCTTTCAGTGGCATAAGAATCCAGCGCCTTAACAGACGGGCTCCCATGGGCGAAATAGTATGATCGAGAATACTTACTAGTGTTCGGGCATTTTCGTGCGGAGAACTCACCAATTCCAGGTTCCTGATGGTGAATTTATCGAGCCATACATAGCGATCTTCATCGATGCGCGATAATGCTGAAATATGCCCGACTTTTTCCTGATGATTTTGCTTTAAGTAATAGAGTGCTGCTCCGGCTGCAATAACCGCATCATCCATCTCATGAATACCAAAACCTTTCAAAGAAGTAGTACCAAAATGTTTTAGCAGTGTTTCTTCACCGTATTCTCGGGTAAAGACCCAGTCATCGAGGTGATAGGTGTAATACTTCTCGCCATTTTGTGCAGCAAATTCTTTTAGCCGGGAACGAGAGACAACTACTTCACTCGGACTAAAATTCATTAATACTTTATCGACATACTCATCGGTACCTTCCGCACACAGAAACTCACCTGTAGAAACATCGAGCAAGGCAATTCCGGTATTACGAAAGCCTTTATGGATTATTGCCAGGAAGTTATTTGCCCGGTGATCGAGAATTTTATCATTAAAGGCTACTCCGGGTGTTACCAGTTCGGTGACGCCCCGCTTAACAATTGTTTTGGTGGTTTTAGGATCTTCCAGCTGATCACAAATAGCAACCCTTTGCCCCGCACGTACCAGCTTTGGAAGATAGGTATCGAGGGCATGGTAGGGGAAGCCTGCCAAATCCATGTAGGCAGCGGCTCCATTGGCCCTTTTGGTAAGCACAATTCCAAGGATACCGGCAGTTTTGACGGCATCTTCATTGAATGTTTCATAAAAATCACCAACACGGAACAACAATAATGCATCAGGGTACTTTGCCTTAATAGCATTGTACTGTTTCATTAAAGGTGTTTCGGTTTCGGCGGCTTTTGTTTTGGTTTCTTTCATCGGGATGCAATCCGGAAATGCGAACCGCTAAGGTAAGGTCATTTTTTGGAATGTTTTCCCCCGCATAGTCAATTACACGATTAATTTTCAGATAGTATCTTTACCCCGAAATTGAACCCTAAAAAATGAAATTTATCAGCAATGATTTGCTTGGAAGACCTGATCTGGAAGGTTATCGCAATGTGACTAAATTACCGGTTGTAGTTATTCTCGATGATGTACGAAGCGGTTTAAATGTTGGCTCTGTTTTCCGAAGTTCCGATAGTTTTCTGATCGAGAAAATAATACTATGTGGAATTACTGCCAAACCTCCGGAGCGAGATATTTTAAAATCTGCCTTAGGTGCGACCGAATCGGTTGCCTGGGAATATTTTGAATCGGTTACCGATGCCATACACAAAATGAAAGAGGAGGGAAGAACAGTTTACGCTGTGGAGCAAAGTAGCAATAGTATCCAATTGCAGGGTATTAGTAGCCTGAGCAATGCATCGTTTGCCTTAATTTTCGGAAATGAGGTGAAGGGGGTAAATGAAAAAGTCTTGCCGTTAATTGATGGCTGCATTGAAGTTCCTCAATCAGGCACCAAACATTCGCTCAACATTGCAGTCTGTGCAGGTATCGTACTATGGGAATTTTATAGGAAGTTTCATCTGAAATAAAAGGCAATAAAAAAGGCGTTCCGTTTTGGAACGCCTTTTTTGATTCAGTAGAATCTTATTACTTAACAACTGAAAAATCTACACGACGATTCATTGGTTTGTTAGCAGTATTAGCCAAAGGATCTTTTTCACCTTTAGACTCAGTCGATAAACGAGCTGCATCAATACCGTAAACTTTAACGAGGTGATTCTTAACAGCATCAGCACGTTTTAAACCAAGTTTATCATTGTATTGCTCAGAAGCAGTTACGTCAGTGTTACCTGAGATCATGATTTTCAATTCAGGATTAGCTTTCAAAGCACGTGCAACAACCAAAATTCTGTCTTTATATTGTTGTTTCACTTCAGATGAATTAGTATCGAAGAATACTGATGGAAGGAAAGAAACTGCTCCACCGCCACCACCGATAGCATCATCCATTTTAATAGTTACACCCTGGAAGTTAACCAACTTACCTTTTTCAGTTGCTGGCTCCAGATCACGGCTGTCAGGAACACCATCGCCATCAGTGTCAATTTCAACACCGTTAGCATCTACTTTAGCTCCTTTTAAGCTGAATGGATCACCATCTTTAGTATCAGCAATTCCGTCACCATCAGTATCAACTGAAGTACCGTCACCATAAACTTTTTGTCCTTCCGGAGTAGCGTTGTCCTTATCGAACATATCACCAACACCATCTTTATCTTTGTCGCCTGATAATAAATCAACACGGTCTTTCAGATCAGCAATATCGTTGTAAACAACCTCCATTGGGTTGATCCATTCCATGTGCTTGTTTTTCTTACCAATAGCATAATTGATATTTAAGCGAATGAATGCGTAGTTGTCATATTCTGAAAGCTCTTTATTAACTCCATCAACCTTATCTGTAAAGGTTTTGCGGAAGTCATAGCTAAGACCAAGATCAAATTTCTTTATTTGATATTTGAATCCAAGACTTGCCGGGATCATAATTTCAGAAACATTACCTGTTTTAGCAATTAAAATTTTGGTAGCACTGTCTTTCAGTTCTCCATCAAAGTTGAACATTCCAATTCCTAAACTAACATAGAAATGGAATTTTTTGTTCCTCTTCAAATGAGAAATATTACCGAATGTATATACTCCTTCAAGAGCACCTTCCATTACCGGACTTTCAAAATTAACGGTGTAAGCAGTTGGTCCGATTTTTTCACGGCTTGGACCACCTTCAAACATTCCATATGAACCCGATAAGCGCAGACCTACTGAATGGCTCAGTTGACGGGTTAATTGTAAACCGAAATTCGGTGTAAAGGGGAGGTCCTTGAATGCATTATTGTTTTTTGAGTCTTTAAGGACATCACCTAAAAATAACGTTTGGCCAAAGGAAATTCCTACCGACCAACGGTCATAATCTTTCGATTTCGGGAGACCGTATTTGCCTGAACTCTGGGCAAATAGGCTGCTTCCTAAAAACAAAAAGCAACAAGTAAACAGTAATAAGTTTCGTTTCATGATTGGTTTATTTATGAGTTGTTAAGTCTTTCTCAGGCTGCAAGTATAAACAAATGTTTTTTTAAAAAAAAATTGAATTCAAAATTATATTGACTATCAATAGTTAATAACTATGTGAAAGTATTGCATTTACAATGGTTTTGAAGTCATTTTCGTTGGCCAAAAAATCACTATTATTGGTGTCAATTTTTAATACCCGGCTGTTTTCCTGAGTTTCCAGAAACCGCTGATACTCATTCGTTATTTTATTCAAATAATCGTCTGTAATGGCTTTCTCGAATGGTCTGCCCCGCTTACGGATATTCTTTTGTAAAGTTTGAATATCTTTGTCTAGGTATACAAGTAGTTGTGGTTCAGGTATTTGCGATGATATTATTTCGAAAAAGGATTGATAGAGTCCTAATTCAGCCAAGTCCAGATTAACAGAAGCGAATAACTTTGATTTATGGAAATGGTAATCTGATACCACCACACCACTGCGATTTTCCTCAAAAATTTTGCGTAATTGGTGGAACCTGGCGGCCATAAATGAAAGCTCTAATGGGAATCCATATTTTTCGGGATTGGTATAGAATTGTGGCAGGAATGCATTTTCAGCAAATTCTTCCAATACCAACGCTGCTCCCATATGTTCAGCTAAACGCGTTGCCAAAGATGTTTTTCCGGCTCCGATATTACCTTCAATAACTATGTATTTTACTTGATTATCAGTCATTTATTAATGATTAATCTTGAATACTGCCGATTCATCCTCACAAAGCTCCATCAGATCCAACATACTTTTGCCTAGAACAGGGTGAATCCATTCCGGAATCAATTCTGCCAGGGGCATGATGTTAAATCTTCTCAAATGCATTCTGGGGTGCGGTACTATCAGATTGTTTTGGTTAATTATTTGATTATCAATTAATAAAATATCAATGTCCATTATTCGGGGACCGTTTTTCCGATTTCTGACCCTTCCCAGTTTATTTTCAATTTCCAACACCATCTCCAGCAATTTATCCGGTTCCAGTGAGGTTTTATACCAAATTGCCTGATTCAAAAAAGGCGGCTGATCGGTATCTCCCCAAGGATCAGACTGATAGAGTGATGATTGTTTGAAAACAGAGCCTTGATCGGTTTTAAGTTCCAAAAGTGCTATCTCAAAATTGGATTTCACATCTCCAAGATTTCCACCTAACATTAATATGGTATCAAACTCATGTTGTTTCACCCTGTAAAAATACGCAGAAATGCGCATTTCACCGATGTATTAACTATAATTGCATCCCGTTGTTACAAACAAAATCAGAAATCTATATCATGAAACAATTCTTCAAATTTATGTTCGCGTCTATGCTGGGTGTATTTCTCAGCCTTATTCTAATGTTTTTCATCCTGGCCGGAATCATTGGAGCAATGGTTTCGTCTGCTTCCAGCGATGAAACTGCTAAGTTGGAATCAGGAACAGTTTTACACGTTTATTTTAAAGCTCCTGTTCAGGATCGGACATCAGATAATCCATTTGAAAATTTCGATTTTTCAAGTTTCAAATCAACCGCTCAACCCGGTTTAAATGATATTATCAAAAATATTCAAAAGGCTTCTACTGATCCCGATATCTCAGGCATTTATCTGGATCTTTCAGGAATTTCTGCTGGTATGGCAGCAATGGAAGAAATACGGAATGCCTTGCTTGAATTTAAGGAATCGAAAAAGTTTATTGTTGCTTATGCCGATTATTATTCTCAAGGTGCATATTATTTAGCTTCGGTTTCCGATAAAATTTGGGTGAATCCGGAAGGCGTTGTCGATTTTCGGGGTTTTTCATCTGAAATGCCATTTCTGAAGGGTATGCTTGCAAAGCTGGAAGTGGAGCCACAGGTAATTCGTCATGGTAAGTTTAAAAGTGCCATCGAACCATTTTTACTCGACTAAATGAGTGAGGAAAATTTACAGCAGGTTGCATCTTATGTGAATGCGTTCTGGAATCATTTCGTGACAGAAATAGCTGCATCCAGAAAAATTGATGCTGCACAACTGCATGTAATTGCCGACAGTGTTCTTGTTCAATCTGCCGAAGATGCTCTTACTTATAAGATGGTTGATAAAATCGGTTATAAGGATGAATTTCTGACCGACCTGGCATCCAAAACTTCTAAAGATGAAATTGACGCTATTAAATTTGTCAATTTAAACCGGTATACAAAAACGAAATCAACGGCCCCTGCAAAAGAATTTACGAGAGATAAGGTTGCAGTTATTTATGCTTCCGGTGATATTGTAGGAGGGAAAGGTTCTGCCGATCAGATAGGATCAGATGCGCTGTCTGAAACAATACGCAAAGCCCGTCTGGATGAAAAAGTTAAAGCGGTTGTGTTGCGGGTAAATTCGCCGGGTGGTGACGCACTTGCTTCTGAAGTAATTTGGAGAGAAGCCTTGTTGTGTAAACAAAGTAAACCATTTATTGTATCAATGGGTGATGTGGCGGCTTCCGGTGGATATTATATTAGCTGCATGGCTGATACTATTGTTGCACAACCAAACACAATTACAGGATCAATTGGTGTTTTTGGATTATTGTTTAATGCCAAAGAAATGTTTAACAATAAACTTGGTGTTACTTTCGATGGCTATGAAACCGGCCCATATGCCAATACAGGAACAATTACCCGTCCGTTAACAGAAGGGGAACGCAGAGTTTTACAAAATTCAGTGGAACGTGTTTATGATACTTTTACCAAAAGAGTTGCTGATGGCAGAAAAATGTCACAGCCCGATGTTGATTCTATAGGTCAGGGTCGCGTGTGGTCTGGTATTGATGCACTTCAAATTGGATTAGTGGATGTTCTTGGCGGACTCGATGATGCTGTTGCCATAGCTGCAAAAAAAGCAGGTATTACCAATTATCGGGTGAGTGAAATGCCGGAGCAAAAGGAAGCCTTACAACAATTTATGGAAGAGCTGTCGGGTGATGTTGAAACCCGTTACTTGAAAAGTAAATTAGGAAGCGATTTTGAATTGGTAAAGTACGCCAATGAAATAATGAACTGGAAAGGAATTCAGGCAAGATTGCCATTTTCAGTGGTGATCAACTAAATCGTTTTTTCTTATATGGAGAACAAAGAAGTTTCCAAAATTCTAAGCACCACTGCAAAACTTATGGAATTGCATGGTCAGAATGAATTTAAAATTCGTTCTATTCAAAATGCGGCCTTTACGGTCAGCAAACTTGAGGTTCCGGTTAAACAATTGAGTGAAGAAGAATTGGCCGGCATTAAAGGTATAGGTAAAAGTATCAGTCAGAAAATTCATCAGCTTATTTCCGAAGGTGTAATGCCTGACCTGGAAGTCTTGTTAAAAGATACACCAGAAGGTGTGCTGGAAATGCTTTCCATCAAAGGCATCGGACCCAAGAAAGTGGCAGTTTTATGGAAGGAACTGGAGGTTGTAACCCCCGGAGAATTACTTTATGCCTGCAATGAAAACAGGCTGGTGGAATTGAAAGGTTTTGGAATTAAGACACAAGATCAGATCCGTAAAGCCATTGAATTTAAAATCTCCAATAAAGGACTTTACCACTATGCTGCAATCGAAAAACAAGCAGTTGTTTGGCTCGATGAAATTAAAAAGATACCTTTTGTTAAGGATGTTTCATTTAGTGGCGAACTCCGACGTAAATGCGAAATATTGACACATGCTTCTTTTGTAATTGCATGTGACAATTTTCATGTCTGTTCCAATGAAATAATCAAAATACTTTCCCTTGAAGAAGTAGTTTCAAATCCTTCATTGCAAATCATTTCCGGAAAACATGAATCCGAAATTCCAATTACCATTGCATTTTGTGCTCCGGCCGATTATGGCAAAACCTTGTTTATTAATACCGGTAACGAAGTTCATGTAAAAGGAGTCCTCGATAAATTATCGGATGTCAATTTAGATGGACTCAGTGAAATTTCCATCTATGAAAAGGCGGGGATGCAGTTTGTAGAACCCGAATTGCGTGAAGGAACTGATGAAATTGTAATGGCTGCAAATAATGCCATTCCTGCATTACTTGAATATGGCGATCTGAAAGGATCCTTGCACAATCACTCCACTTACAGCGACGGATTAAGTACTTTACGTGAAATGGCTGTTTTTCTGCGAGATGGTGGTTACGAATATCTGGGAATCTGCGACCACAGCAAAAGTGCCTTTTATGCCAATGGCATGAAAGAGGAGCGCATTGCACAGCAACACCTGGAAATTGATGCATTAAATAAAGAATTGGCCCCATTCCGGATTTTTAAAGGTATTGAATCCGATATTTTGCATGATGGCTCTTTGGATTATGACATATCGGTTCTGAAGTCTTTTGATTTCATAGTTGCATCGGTTCATTCCGGATTAAAAATGACGGAAGAAAAGGCAACTGCCCGATTGTTGAAGGCCATTGAAAATCCCTATACCACAATTCTCGGACATCCAACCGGACGGCTTCTGCTGGCCAGAGAAGGATATCCGATTGATCACAAAAAAGTGATCGATGCCTGTGCAGCAAATAATGTGATTATTGAATTAAATGCGCATCCATACCGGTTAGATCTTGACTGGCGATGGATCAGGTATGCAATCGAAAATGGTGTCCAGATATCAGTAAATCCGGATGCCCATCATACTAATGGTTACCATGATATGTATTATGGAGTTTGTGCCGGTCGCAAAGGGATGCTTACTGCTAAAATGACCTTCAATACCAGGTCAGTGGAAGAAGTATCAAAATGGTTTGAAAGCCGGAAAGCCAATCAAACCTGATACTATATCATTGATATTTAGTCAAATAATACTATAAATCAGCATACAGTCGAAGCCCGGTGTTTCCTTAACAGTCTGAAATAATTATAAATTCAGGTTGCTGTCTGAATATTTTATCGTTATTGCATCTATAAACTAAAAATCCTGAAAAGCTGTTTCCTGTTGGAAAATTGAACAGAAATTCATAGCTTTGGAAAGAAGATATATGCCAATCATAAATTCCATATTATCCTGGATAATGAAGCAACGGATTCATCAGATCGAGTTGTTCATTAAATATCCATTGGAAGTTCAGGAGGAATGGCTCAGAAAACTGGTTTATGCCGGCAGGTATTCTGAATGGGGACAGCGTTACGATTATCAATCGATACGAACAGTTTCTGATTTTCAAAACCGTTTTCCGGTTCAGGATTACGAAAGCATCAAACCATATATTCTTCGGCTGAAAGCAGGGGAGCAGCGATTGTTGTGGAACTCTGAAGTAAAATGGTTTGCAAAATCATCGGGAACCACCAGCGATAAAAGCAAGTTTATTCCGGTAACAGCTGAAGCGCTGGAAGAGTGTCATTTTAAAGGTGGAAAAGATTTGCTTTCT
>CAUJFJ010000164.1 GCA_963169675.1 Bacteroidota bacterium | reverse complement strand
GCGGAACGGGCGAAAACCATGCATAGTAAAACGGTGAGAATCAACCAGGGATTAAAATTGAAGTTAACTTCTCTGGCACCGGTGAGGAAACCAATAAGCGCAAAAGGCAGCGCAAACACCGTGTGACTGAATTTAATAAGAGAAAGATAACTGGAAATTCCGCTTTTCTTCATTATTTTGAAATGTGGGGCAAATTTAGGGGAAAAACCATAGGAAAAAGCCTCTTTTTAGCTAATTTTGCAAACTTCTAATCAATCTGTTAAAACAAATAACATGTCAGACGATAAAAAAATAATTTTTTCTATGGTTGGGGTAAACAAAATTTTCCCTCCACAGAAGCAAGTACTTAAAGATATTTACCTTTCCTTTTACTATGGTGCCAAAATCGGAATTCTGGGTTTAAATGGTAGCGGAAAGTCTACTCTGTTAAAAATCATTGCAGGTATTGAAAAATCTTTTCAGGGCGAGGTGGTATTCTCACCCGGTTATACTGTCGGATACTTATCTCAGGAACCGGAATTAGATGCTACCAAAACTGCTAAGGAAGTTGTCATGGAAGCCGTTCAGGAAATTGTAGATATCCTGAAAGAATATGAAGAGGTAAACAACAAATTTTCGGAGCCTATGAGTGACGATGAGATGAATAAACTCATCGAACGCCAGGGCGTTTTAATGGATAAAATTGAGCAACACGGCGCGTGGGAACTCGACAATAAGATTGAAATTGCTATGGACGCTTTACGTTGTCCGGAAGGCGATACACCGGTGAAAAATTTATCGGGAGGTGAAAAACGTCGTATTGCTTTATGCCGCTTACTTTTGCAGGAACCTGATATCTTATTACTCGATGAGCCTACCAACCACCTGGATGCCGAATCAGTTGACTGGCTCGAACAACATTTACAGCGCTATAAAGGAACTGTAATTGCCGTAACCCACGATCGTTACTTCCTCGATAATGTTGCGGGCTGGATTCTGGAACTCGATCGTGGTGAAGGAATTCCATGGCAGGGAAATTATTCATCGTGGCTCGAGCAAAAATCAAAACGTCTGGCTCAGGAAGAAAAAACCGAAAGCAAGCGACAAAAAACGCTTCAGCGGGAATTGGAATGGGTGCGAATGGCTCCTAAAGCACGTCATGCGAAAAGCAAAGCACGTTTGGCAGCATACGACCGCATGATGGGTGAAGATGTAAAACAGAAAGAAGAAAAACTTGAAATATTCATCCCTAACGGACCTCGTCTGGGAAATGAAGTAATAGAAGCCATCAATATTTCCAAATCTTATGGCGACAAATTACTTTTTGAAAACTTAAGCTTCCGCCTCCCTCCTGCTGGAATCGTTGGTATTATTGGTCCAAACGGAGCAGGTAAAACAACTTTGTTCCGCATTATGATGGGTGCAGAACAACCCGACAGTGGTGAAATTAAAATCGGAGGAACGGTTCAGGTTGGATATGTGGATCAGTCACATGATGGCATCGACAACGAAAAAACAGTTTACGAAGTTATTTCCGGCGGACATGAAGTCATTGAACTCGGTGGCCGTACCCTTAACTCCCGTGCTTATGTTGGAAGATTTAATTTCAGCGGTGCCGATCAGGGTAAAAAAGCAGGCGTACTTTCCGGTGGTGAAAGAAACCGTTTACATTTAGCAATGACATTGAAGTCGGAAGCAAACGTGCTGCTGCTCGATGAGCCTACCAACGATATTGATGTGAACACGCTGCGTGCTTTAGAAGAAGCTCTTGAAAACTTTGCCGGTTGTGCGGTAATTATTTCTCACGACCGTTGGTTCCTCGACAGAATCTGTACACACATTCTGGCATTTGAAGGCGATTCACAGGTTTATTTCTTCGAAGGCGGATACACCGATTATGAAGAAAATAAAAAGAAACGCCTTGGTGATACCGGTCCGCATCGTATTAAATACAAAACGCTGGTTCGGTAATCGGTTTGAAATAATATTGCGCAATTGAAATTTTACTTAGTAATACTAATACATTGAAACCATCCATTCCAAAGGGTACACGTGATTTTTCTCCTGTAGAAATGGCGCGTCGTAACTACATTCTTGATACGATCCGGCAAGTATATTTCCGTTATGGGTATCAGCAAATAGAAACTCCTGCAATGGAAAACCTTACTACCCTTACCGGTAAGTATGGTGAAGAAGGTGATCAGTTATTATTTAAGATTTTGAATTCGCGAATTCATGAATCCAAAAATAAGCCTGCATTACTCGAAGATTTTCAACGGTCACTTGAAAAAAATACCAACTCAGAATTACTTACTGAAAGAGCATTACGTTACGACCTGACTGTTCCTTTTGCCCGATATGTGGTGATGCATCAAAACGATATTACTTTTCCATTCAAACGCTTCCAGATTCAACCAGTATGGCGGGCAGATCGTCCACAAAAAGGTCGTTACCGTGAATTTTATCAGTGTGATGCCGATGTAATTGGAAGTGATTCGTTGCTGAATGAAGTGGAGCTGATTCAGATCATGGAAAATGTTTTTGATCAGCTGAATATTAATGTTGCCATCAAAATAAATAACCGTAAAATCTTAAGTGGTATTGCCGAAATTATTGGTGCCGGAGATATGATCGTTGACATAACTGTTGCGATAGATAAGCTCGATAAAATTGGTCTTGAAAAAGTGAATGAAGAGCTTCGCAATAAAGGTCTCGACGAAAAAGCAATTCAAAAACTACAACCACTTTTGGTCTTCAAAGGAAATACTGCAGACACAATTGCTTTTCTGAAAACATTACTTAACGATTTCGAAATTGGAAAAAAAGGAATTCAGGAATTAGAATATGTATTTCAATTAGCCGATTCTTCATTTCTGGAATTGGACATAACACTCGCCCGCGGTTTGAACTATTACACCGGAGCAATTTTTGAAGTCAAGGCCAACGGCGTTCAAATTGGAAGTATAACAGGTGGAGGAAGATATGATGACCTTACAGGAATATTTGGATTACCCAATGTCTCCGGAGTGGGAATTTCTTTTGGTATTGATCGCATTTACGATGTTATGAATGAATTGGGATTATTTGAAAATCTCGATTTGAAACAATCCGGTACCCGGGTAATGTTTGTGAACTTTGGTCAGGAAGAAGAGAAATTTTGTCTGAAGGAAATTAAGAAGTTGAGAAATGCAGGTATCAATGCCGAACTGTTTCCTGATCAGGCTAAGATGAAGAAGCAGCTGGCTTATGCCGATGCAAAAAAAATACCGTATGTAATTTTAATAGGAAGTGAAGAGATGACCTCCGGTATTTTTACCATCAAAAACATGAATTCAGGAGAACAGTTTAAAAAGCGCCTGGAGGATGTTATGGAGGAATTGAAGGGGTAAAAAAAATCTTGAATTTGAGTAATTGTATATTTAATCTATAAATAATCTACCTACCTGATAGTGCGTCAGCCTCTCTGCGTCTCCCTAACTCTGCGTTTAACAACAACTACTGCCAACTGTCAACTGTTACTGCCAACCCTTCGACTCCGCTCAGGGCGACGCTGCTGCTGCCAACTGCTACTGCCAACTGCTAAATAATTTACTATATGCCAACACATAAAATTTCATCCACACACATTGACTTCAGTACCATACGAAATATACTTGGTGGAGAATATCAATTAGCACTTTCAGAGGATGCTATTCAGCGAATTAACAAATGCCGCGATTATATTGATCAGCGGATGCAATCGCAGAAAGAACCCATTTATGGCATCAACACGGGGTTTGGAGCGCTTTATGACAAAACTATTTCGCATGCCGATTTAGAGACATTGCAAAAAAATCTAGTGATGTCGCATGCATGTGGTGCAGGAGATGAAGTACCACAGCATATTGTGAAACTGATGTTATTTTTGAAAATCCAGGGATTATCTTACGGTAATTCCGGAGTGCAGTTGGAGACTGTTCAGCGGTTGGTTGACTTTTTTAATTATGATATTTTGCCTGTTGTTTACCAGCAAGGATCTCTGGGAGCATCCGGTGACCTGGCACCTTTGGCACATCTTTGCCTGCCTTTACTGGGATTAGGAGAAGTGTATTATAAAGGGGCACGTAAACAGGCATCTGACATTCTGGAGCGTCATAACTGGAAGCCAATAAATTTAAAATCGAAAGAAGGTTTGGCACTTTTGAATGGTACTCAATTTATGAGTTCGTATGGCTCTTGGGCTATAACCGAGTCGCAAAATTTATCGAAGTGGGCCGATTTAATTGGAGCACTGTCGCTGGAAGCTTATGACGGTCGCCCGGAACCATTTCATCATTTAATACAAGCAATAAGACCTCATAAAGGTCAAATAAATACCGCACAGAATTTCAGAATGCTGCTGGAAGGAAGTGAATTGATTCAAAGAAAAAAACAACATGTACAAGATCCATATTCATTCCGATGCATTCCTCAGGTACATGGTGCATCTAAGGACGCTATTGATTACTGTGCCTTTGCCTTTTTCAATGAAATAAATTCTGTAACAGATAATCCTACAGTTTTCCCGGATGAGAACTTAATTATTTCTGCAGGTAATTTTCACGGACAACCATTAGCCTTGCCACTCGATTTTCTGGCTATTGCACTTGCTGAGTTGGGTAATATTTCGGAACGACGGACTTACCTTTTAATTTCCGGTCAACGTGGCCTCCCTCCTTTTCTGGCAGCAAATGCGGGATTAAATTCCGGATTTATGATTCCGCAATATACGGCCGCTTCAATTGTCAGTCAGAATAAACAACTGTGTACCCCTGCTTCTGTCGATTCCATTGTGTCGAGTAACGGACAGGAAGATCATGTGAGTATGGGTGCTAATGCAGCTACAAAGTCTTTCCGGGTAGTAGAGAATCTGAAGACTATTCTGGCAATTGAACTATATACTGCAGCTCAGGCATTAGAATTCCGCAGACCTGCAAAAAGTAGTGCTGCAGTTGAAAAATTAGTGGAGGCATTCAGAAATCACGTATCGTTTGTTGCAGAAGACCGTTATATGGCAATCGACATTGCTGCTTCCAGAGCATTTCTGGATAGCTATGAATTGCCTGACAATTTATGCTGATACCGTTTGCTTCAGGCGTTCAACCTGCTCATTAGTTCCTAAAACAAACAATTTCATATCACATGAAATGATGGTTTGATCAGGTGGATTAATGATATATCCTCCGTCGGGAGATTTCATACCTAAAATGTTGATCCCAAAATTTACCGGAAGATTTAAAGAACCCAGGGTTTGATTCAAAAACTGACTCTTACAATTCTTAAAAGAAATTTCTTCCAGATCAAAAGCTGCCTTTCCGGTAATCACATCAACAAATTCCAAAACATCGGGCTGTGCAATTAAGGAAGCCATGTGAACACCACCAATTTTATCGGGCATAATTACATTATCGGCCCCTGCCCTTTTAATTTTACTGAACGAAGAATCTTCCGAAGCTCTGCTTATTATTTTAAGAGAAGCATTTAACCCTCTTGCGGTGAGAACCACAAAAACATTATCAGCATCTTTAGGTAAAGAAGTTATTAATGCACTTGCTCTTTCTATTCCTGCATCATGCAAAACCTCATCGCGGGTAGCATCACCTTCTATAAACAGCAGGGAGGGATCAGTGCTGAAATGCGCTGTGGTATCTGAATTAGACTCGATAACCACAAACTGTCTTTTGTGCAATCGCAATTGTTCGCATGCCTGCTTGCCATTTCTGCCATAGCCACATACAATAATGTGACCATTCAATTTTTCAATTCTTGACTTCACCTTTTTATGTTTATAATATTGTTGTATTCCACCTTCTAACAAATACGTTGTTATCACTGATATTGCATAAGTTGCAATTCCCAGACTAACAATAATCAACAAAGCAACAAAAATGCGTCCTTCCGGGGATAAATCATGCACAGCACCAAGGCCCACTGTTGAAACGATGATAACGGTCATGTAAAAAGATTCTGCAAAAGAATAACCTTCAATTGCCATGAATCCAACAATACCTCCTACCTGGACTGCAAAAATCAAAAATATAGCAATTCGCAACTTGTGCAAAAACTTATTATCGAAAATATTCATACTTGCATTTAATATAGAGCAAAGATAGAAGACTCAGACAGAGTTCACATGACAAAAATCATAATCAAAAAAGAATCGTCTGAACGAACCGCGAAACAGGCTACAATTCCGTTATTTCTTCTTCATCACTTCACTATCCCAGGCATGGTCATCGGCAGTCAGAATTCCGTGTAAATCTTCTGACAGTAATCGCTCCTGCATTTCAATCTGTTCCCTGACATTCAGAATGTAATCTTTCATCTGATGACGGGAAGCGGCTAACTTCTCCAATGCAGCTTCATCATACTTAATAAATTCCATTCCTTTTCGGGTGGCAGTATAATGTCGGTAACCTAATTATCGGAGAACATCAATTGCCATATGCACCGAAGTGTATAAAGTTTCCCGGTAAAAGTGCTTTACATCCAACTCTATCAAATCATAAGCATCCATCCGGTTACGGGCTCTGGCCATGATTTCCATTTGAGGAAAATGTTTTCTAACCGTTTGAATCAGCTCCTTATTGGTTTCAGGTGAATCGATAGCGGCAATAAGTAGTCGAGCATTTTCGGCACCCGCAGCACGAAGTAAATCGAGTCGTGTTGCATCACCATAATATACTTTAAATCCCATTTTACGAAGCAGCTCCACACGATCGCTGTCGTTATCAAGGATAGTAGCCTTTACCCCATTTGCTCTCAGAAATCTTCCGATGGTTGATCCAAAATGTCCGAAGCCTGCTAAAATAACCGGATGCTGTTCATCAATTTCATCGGGCTCTTTCTCTTCGGAAGCAATTTCTTTAGTTCCAAAGAAAGGGTCAATTACCTTTTCATTCAATACTAACAGCAAAGGTGTTACAGACATACTGATCGCAGTTGATGCCATCAACACTTCGGTCCAGTAGCTATCCAGTATTCTCAATTGATTGCTGAATGTTAACAGTACAAAGGCAAATTCTCCCACTTGCGAAAGAAGGATACTGAACAAAATATTTTGATCTGTTTTTATTTTATAAATCTTTCCAGTGATAAATAAAACAATTGCCTTCACCAGCATCAACACTAAAACAATTGATAGTACCAGCACCGGTTTTTCTACAACCAAGGCAAAGTTTACGGAAGCACCCACTCCAATGAAAAACATTCCTAATAGTAAACCTTTGAAGGGTTCCAGATCACTCTCCAGTTCATGTCTGAATTCACTGTTTGCAAGAACCACACCGGCAAGAAATGTCCCAAGCGCAGGACTCAATCCAACTAATTGCATCAGGTACGCTACTCCTACTACCAGCAAAAGTGCAGAAGCCGTGAACATTTCACGCAAGCGTGTTTTGGAAACCATCCTTAACAAAGGCACCACAACATATTTTCCTGCCACCACAATAGCAGCTACAGCACCAATAACCAACAAGGTTTGCATCCAACCGGGATATGACTCCAGAATAGAATGACTCTCTCCAGCAGCAGGTGCCGATGCCCCTGCAATCAATGGAAGGATCGCCAGAATAGGGATAACTGTAATATCCTGAAATAAAAGCACAGCGAATGAGGCTTCCCCACTTGCCGATTTCGATAACCCTTTTTCTTTAAGTGTTTGCAATACAATTGCAGTTGATGACATGGCCAGTGCCAATGCAACAGCCAGACTGACACTGTGTGAGAATCCAAGTAAAAAATAGCCGAGTGCACCTAAAAAGACAGATGATAATCCCATTTGCAATAATCCCAAACCGACAATTGTCTTTCGCATCTTCCAGAATTCACGCGGGTCGAGTTCCAGACCAATTAGAAAAAGCATCATCACCACACCGAATTCTGCCACATGCATAATATCCTGACCTTCCTCACCAACAAA
>CAUJFJ010000163.1 GCA_963169675.1 Bacteroidota bacterium | reverse complement strand
AGTGACCGGTTTAGGTGTGTTGTTCCAGGCAGGGTAGTGTCCTGCTGTTTGCTTTTGAAATCAAAAAAGCGGAATCTTATCTGAGTAAATATACGTTCGAGCATTGGCTGAAAGGAAGCTGTTAAAGCACTTTTTCAACGAGTTCTCTGTAGGAAAACACACCTGATATTTCACCATTCTTCAACTCATAAATCCGGTCACAGTTACGTAATGTGGTGATCCGATGAGCAATTATAAAGATGGTTTTGTTGGTTTCTGATAAGGAATCAATAGACTCAGTAACCTCATTTTCAGTCTTGTTATCCAGAGCACTTGTTGCCTCATCAAAGATAAGTATTTCTGCATTACGATACAAAGATCTGGCAATACCAATTCTTTGTCGCTGACCTCCTGAAAGATTATTCCCCTTTTCGCCAATCTGACTATTCACACCGGCAGGAAGTCCCTCAATTAATTTATCGAGCGAAGCCTGTTTGATGCAACGTTGCAGTCGCTCTTCATCCACCTTAGCATCGCCCAGTGTGATGTTTTCACGAATGGAACCATCCAACAGGAAAATATCCTGCTTGACATACCCGATTAAGTTTCTCCACGATTGTTTTTGAGAAGGTTTTAATGGAGCCCCATCAACCAGTATTTGTCCGCTATTTTCACTGTAAAAACGCAATAAGATATTCATCAGGGTAGTTTTTCCTGATCCTGATGAACCAACAAATCCAATTTTTTCACCTTTTTTCACTTCGAAGGTGAGATTCTTTAAAATCTGTTTATCTGATTTTGGAAAACTAAATGAAATGCGATCGAATTTTATGGAAGAATTAAATGGTACCGGTGCAGGATCGGGATTTTCATTTTCCTCTTTCAGCAGTTCATCAAAAATTTCAAGGTTATAAATGGAAACCTGATTTTTGTTGATATACATGAATGAATTTAAGATTCTGTTCATGGAAGGCATCAAACGATAGGCTGCTGCAGCAAATGCTCCAACCATAATCAAAACATCGGCACTGCCATCGCTTAAAAATAAAGCATACATGAAAATCAGAATAATTCCCAGCAATGCAATTATTTCGTTGGTCCGGATAGGGATCATGCTCAACAAATAAGCACTTTGCTGAAGCTCTTGATAATTTTTCAGATGCTTGAGATAACGTTTGCGATAATTATCTTCTTTACCTGCCAGTTTAATGTCGATGTAACCACTGATGGCTTCCGTCAAACTGCTTAATGCATAAGGGAAAACATTGTCGATTCCCACACCCACAGCAGTTCCTCTTTTTTTAAGAGCAGAATAAACCAGGTAGGTTGCAGGTCCGATGGTGACCAGAATGAATCCGAACAGGAAGAGATCATAATAGGCAATTGCACCAATGATCAGAAGTACAATTATAAACTCCGACAAAATCATAGTCAGCGGTTGCACGATCCATTGCACATAGCTGGTTGGATTGTACAAAATATTCCGCATCAATAAAGAAGATTTGATAGCTGAAAAATCGAGGAAGTCGAGTTTGTAATATTTGATGAACTGATTTTGTGTTATGTAAACTGCAATGTCAGCAGTGAGTCTCGCCTGCAACCAGTTCACAAAAATTCCGAAAGCAGTTTTGAATAAAAAATATGCCAGCAGACAACCAATTAAAAACAGAACGAAAGATTTATCGGTACTGAATTCAAAATAATTGTAAACAGCACTGAGATATTTATTGGTATGGATCATTTTAGTATCCGTTCCGGCTTGTATCAATGGAAGCACTGCGGCTAATCCAACCACATCCATTACAGCTGAAAAGAATACCAATATACTAAGAGCTCCTATTTTCCTTTTTTGTGCGCCATTGGTGTGTTTCCTGACACTCTTAATGGAATTTATAAAGCTATTAGATGGCTGAACAAAATTTTCGTCACTCATAATTTAATACATCCGGTATTAATCGGATTATTTATAATAACCTCCACCATAACCTGCCGGAATGTTTTTCACATTCACGTTATTAAGAAGGAATACCAAATGTTTCACATTATTTTTTTCAACGATCTGATGTGCGATATCAACAAAATCCTTCTTGGAGAATCCTGCTTTTAATACATATACATTCAAATCCGAGAACTTCATCAGCGCCAGAGCATCAGAAAGCAAACCAACAGGTGGAGTATCGAGGATCACATAATCATACATCGTTTTCAATTCGTTGATCATTTCTTCCAGCATTGGATCAAGAATGAGCTCGGAAGCATTCGGAGTACGTGGTCCGGTGAGAATTACCTGCAGATTTTCAATTGGTGTTTCTTTAATGATTTCACTTAACCGCGATTTTCCAACGAGATAGGAAGTAACCCCAACATCATTCATCAGATTGAATGCATTTGCCTGTTTAGGTTTATGTAAATCCAAATCTACAAGCACAACCTTTTTCTTGGTCTTCGCCAGAATAGTTCCGGTATTAATAGCATTAAACGTTTTACCTTCACTCGCTACCGAAGATGTAAACAACACCACTTTACTGCTGGCTTTCGGACTGAAATAAGAAAGATTGGTTCGAACAACGCGATAGGCTTCACTTGTGAGCGATTGCGGGAATTTGTCAACCACCAGATAATCGGTCTTCGCATCTTTACTTTTGCCAATAACACCAATGATTGGAAGTGTAGTGAGTTCGGTAAGATCATCTTTGGTGTGGATGAAATTGTAAAATATACTTTTCAGGAATATTAAAAGGAAAGAAAGCACTAAGCCAACTGCCACTCCTCCAAGAAGTATTTTTTGCTGAATTGGTCGTTCAAGACCGGTTGTGATTGCCGGCTCCAAAATGCTTTTGTCAGCAACAATTCCTGCCTTTTCAATTACGGTCTGCGCTCTTGTTTCCAAAAGGAAGAGGTAAATCTTTTCATTGATTTCAACCTTACGGTTAATGTTAACCAAACCTCTGATAGTAGAAGGCATTTGGTTCATAGCTCCCTGGAATTGTCCAAGTTGTGATGAAAGCGAATTGATCTGTACAGTGACATTTCTACGCATATTCATTACAATAGAAATCAGATTCTGACGCGCAATTGAAAGCTGAGCTTCTACTTCCTTAACTACGGGACTGCTGGGTGTATTACTGAATAAAAGGTTTGTTTTACGTTGTTGTAATGCACTTAATTCTGTGAAAGCGGCGCCCATTGCAGGGTCTGGTGCATCACCAAGGAGGGCTGGACTGATAGCGCCACCATCGGTTCCGGATGTAAGCTGCTCATATAAATAATCGAGTGAACGCAGTCGAATACCCAACTGGGCACGTTGCGTTTCAAAATCAACTTTTTGTTGTAGATAAACTCCCTGTTCGCCTTCCGGATTCACAGCATTCCGGGATCGCTGGAATTGCTCCAGATTCGACTCCACACCATTCAGAATGTCTTCAACTTCTTTTAGCTGACCATCAATAAATGCTAACGTGTTTTCATTAATTTCCTTCTGAACAGAAACGGAATTTTCCAGGTACATCTCAGTCAGAACCTTCAGGAAGTCAACAGCTTTTTCAGGAACTTCATCTTCAATGAAAGCTTCAATAACAGTAGCTTCTTCACCCATAGAAAGTTGCAGTGACTGCTTATACTTTTTTACCAAATAAGCCCGGTCGTTAATGCGGAACAAGTATCTTGTTTCAGCAAGATTTACGGTGTTCTTACCAACAATAGATGAATCGCTGTTGACGATAAGTGAAAATTTATCGTTCACCACCGGTTCTCCGAATTTGTGGATCTTGCTGTATTTGTAAGCTCCAAACTCTAATGTCAGTTTGTATTTTTGTTTATCCAGAATATTGACAAAGAATGGAACTCCGTAAAATGTGGCATCCAAAACTTTACCATCAACCAGAAACGGTTTGCCTTTGTAGATTTCACCGGTTTTAATACGGCCTTCAATAAAATAGGAAATATCAATATTGAGTTTCCCGATTACATCATTTATCAGGCGTGATGATGACAATACTTCAATTTCGTTGGCAATTTCATCTTTTGAAGGACCGGTAGATAGTGAGGCGCTCAGGGCATCCTTGAAAGCGTTTTTCTGAGGTTTAATCAGAATTTCGGCCGTCGCACCATAATATTTGGTGGCTTTGTATAAATAAAAGATGGATCCGCCTATTCCCAGGCCCAGGAAAAGAACGAACCAATACCAGTTCTTTAGAACCAGAGAAATGGTTTTTTTAATGTCCTTTTGATCAATGATAGCGCTGCTTGAAACGGGTTTGCTCATGAATAATGATGATTTTACTGATTTTCTTAAACGGGTTTATACCGTAATTTTGGTAATAAAGTTATATTTTAACAGGTTATATTTTATTTCCCAGAAAGGGAATTTTCTACTTAGTTTTGCACAAAATTAACAATTCGGAAGGAGAGAAAGGTATAAGTATCAAATTCATATCCCAAAAGGTGCAAAATTGCAACTATTTGAAGGGCATTAACGTTTGAAACTAATATTTATTGAACCAAAAACCGAATTTCCAAGCAGAAACTCATGAAAACAGCATTAATTACAGGTATTACAGGTCAGGACGGGGCTTATCTCGCAGAACTCTTATTAGAAAAAGGGTATCATGTTCATGGAATCAAGCGCCGCAGCTCGCTTTTCAACACCCAAAGGGTCGATCATTTATACCACGATCAGCATGAGAAGAATGTCAAATTTAAACTGCATTATGGCGATTTGACAGACTCTACGAATATTATCAGAATCATTCAGGAAGTTCAACCCGATGAAATTTATAACCTCGGTGCCATGTCGCATGTAAAGGTAAGTTTCGAAACCCCTGAATATACCGCCAATGCCGATGGAATTGGTACGCTCCGTATCCTGGAAGCCGTGCGATTACTGGGTTTGACTAAAAAAACGAAGATTTATCAGGCATCTACTTCCGAACTTTATGGTTTGGTACAGGAAATTCCTCAAAGAGAAACTACGCCATTTTATCCACGTTCACCATATGCCGTTGCTAAATTATATGGCTATTGGATCATCGTGAATTATCGCGAGTCTTATGATATGTTTGCAGTGAACGGTATCCTTTTCAACCATGAATCACCACTCAGAGGAGAAACTTTCGTAACCCGCAAAGTTACCCGTGCCGTTGCCCGAATCGCGCTTGGTCTGCAAGATTGCGTTTACATGGGAAACATTGATGCGAAACGTGACTGGGGTCATGCTAAAGATTATGTGGAAGCAATGTGGATGATGTTACAGGTTGATACTCCCGAAGATTTTGTGGTAGCAACCGGTGTTACAACTACTGTCCGCGATTTTATAATTAAAGCATTTGCCGAAATTGGCGTTGAACTCGAATTTATTGGTAAAGAAGAGAACGAAGTAGCTGTTGTTAAAGCTTCCAATAATCCGCTGTATCCTGTTCCTGTTGGGAAGGAAGTAATGAAAATCGACAAAAATTATTACCGCCCCGCTGAAGTTGAATTGCTGATTGGTGACCCGATTAAAGCAAAAACTAAATTGGGATGGACTCCTAAACATGATCTCGATTCTATTGTTAAAGAAATGGTTGCCTATGACCTGAAACTCTTTGGCAGAGATAAATACCTCCAGGAAGGTGGTCATGAAATCATTAATTATAATGAAGGGTAAAATTCGGGATTTCGAGTTTTAAATAATTGATTAAGAATATTTTAAAGATTATATAAGTTGGATCGTAACAGCAAAATATTTATTGCAGGACATCGTGGTATGGTGGGTTCTGCCATTGTCAGGAAACTGGAAGCAGAAGGTTATACCAATCTGATCACCAAAACTTCCAAAGAGTTAGATCTTAGGAATCAACAGGCGGTGCAATCGTTTTTTACGAATGAAAAACCGGAATATGTCTTTTTAGCAGCTGCGAAAGTTGGAGGAATAGTTGCCAATAATACTTATCGTGCCGATTTTCTTTATGAAAATCTGATGATCCAGTCCAATGTGATCCGTCAATCGTATGAAAACAACGTAAAGAAGTTGCTGTTCCTTGGCTCATCTTGTATTTACCCTAAAATGTGTCCCCAGCCAATTAAAGAGGAATATCTTTTAACAGGATCGCTGGAGCAAACCAATGAGCCTTATGCTATAGCAAAAATTGCTGGTTTGAAAATGTGTGAAGCATTCCGTATGCAATATGGATGTGATTACATTTCGGTTATGCCAACCAATTTATATGGCCCGAACGATAATTATGATTTAAAGAACTCACACGTACTACCGGCTTTGATGCGCAAGTTTTATGAAGCCATTAAAAATGGTGCTCCCGAAGTTGAAATCTGGGGAAGCGGAAAACCGATGCGTGAATTTTTGCATGTCGATGATTTGGCTGATGCATGCTATTTTCTGATGAATAACTATAGCGGAGAAGGATTTTTTAACATCGGTACCGGTGTCGATCTTACCATTGCCGATTTGGCTCAACTGATAAAAGAGGTTAGTGGTTATACCGGAAATCTTCGCTTTGACCCTTCCAAACCTGATGGAACACCCCGAAAATTGCTCGATGTAACTGCTATTCACAATGCAGGATGGAAACATCGTATCTCACTGGAGCAAGGTGTGAAAATGGTTTGGCAGGAAGTAACCGAAAAAGCAGTTTTTGCCTGATTCAGTTCTCGGTTTAATTAGCTAATTTAGTGCCATCCAAAGGCACTATGTTTTCTCATGTAAGTTCTCATTCTGATCCCGACCGGCTGCGCTCCGGAGTGCTGAGGTATCTGGCACAATTCAGCCATGCTGTTTTCCTCGATAGTAACACCGCTGCCAATGGTCCCATTCCGGTTACCGGTGTCACTTACGATTGGATTGCCGCTGCCGGTGTATCTGAAATTTTTTATCCTGCCAAAGAACCATTCCTGGAGTTAAATTCATTTCTGAAAAGACAGCAAACCGCCGGAAATTGGGTTTTCGGTCATGTTTGCTACGACTTCAAGAATGAAATTGAAAAATTGCATTCACATCATAATCCGGCAATGAATTTTGCTACCCTTCAGTTTTTTGTTCCGGAGCAACTTTTTATAATGAAACAGGGGCAACTGACAATTTATAACAGGACAAATAACACTGCAGAAATTCTGCAAGCCATACAAACATCCGAAAAAGAAATTGATCCCTCTCATTCATCACTGAGATTGGTGCAATTGCCATCAAAAGATGCTTATCTGAAAACCATTGGCACCATTCTCCATCATATTTCACGAGGCGATATTTATGAAATGAATTATTGCCATCAGGTAGCAGCAGAAGGCGTTATTGATCCTGTTTTCATCTATGAAAAATTGGTAACAGAATCACCAAATCCGTTTGCTGCGTTTTATAAATCTGATAACAAATTTCTGTTATGTGCCAGTCCGGAACGATACCTGAAAAAATCAGGCAACACCGTTTTGTCGCAGCCAATTAAAGGTACAGCAGCACGTGATGCCGATCCTGTTCAGGATACATTGAATAAAAATCATCTCGCTAAAAGCGAAAAGGAAAGGTCTGAAAATGTAATGATCGTTGATCTGGTTCGCAATGATTTATCGAAGCACGCATTGCCCGGCTCCGTAAAGGTGGATGAATTGTTTGGAGTTTATACTTTCAGAAAAGTGCATCAGCTAATTTCAACAGTAAGTTGCCAGGTTGATAAGGGTACTTCCTTTGCAGATTTGTTGCAAGCTACTTTCCCTATGGGATCAATGACCGGTGCTCCCAAAGTAAGAGCAATGCAAATCATTGAAGAAGCAGAAAATTTTAAACGCGAATTATATTCAGGAACAATCGGATATATTTCTCCTGAAGGCGATTTCGATTTTAATGTGGTGATCCGAAGTATTTTTTATGATGCCGAAGCACATAAAATTTATTTGGCTGCAGGAGGCGCTATTACAGCAGCAAGTATTCCAGAAAAAGAGTTTGAAGAAACTTTAATCAAACTCGCTCCCCAACTAAAGGTTTTAAATATTCCGTTGTCAGCTATTTTTTCTACAGAAAAGGAGGGACGACATGCATATAATGATCGTCGATTTTTTAGAGTCACAAAAAATAAATTTTGAAAATAAGCAAGTGCTGATTGCTGTAAGTGGTGGAATCGATTCTATGGTGTTGGTGCATGTGGCCAAAAAATTAGAGTGGAATTTCGCTATTGCACACATGAATTTTAATTTGCGTGGTGATGAATCTGAAGGAGATCAA
Organism: Bacteroidota bacterium; assembly: GCA_963169675.1. GTDB lineage: Bacteria > Bacteroidota > Bacteroidia > AKYH767-A > OLB10 > JADKJB01. Next base: position 13,954 of record CAUJFJ010000163.1, on the reverse strand, counting down.
AATTTTGTTGAGAAGCAAGCAATTCATTATGGAGCTAAAATAATTTGCAAGCAAGTTGATACACTTGAATTTGCAACTCAGCATAAGATTTCTGTTCAGGAAGCAGCCCGGAATTTGCGTTATGAGTGGTTTGATGAACTTGCGTCGGAAGAAGGATTCCATTACATCTTAACCGCACATCATGCCGGTGATGTTGCTGAGACACTTTTGTTTAATTTGATTCGTGGTGCGGGATTATCTGGAGCACATGGCATCTTAGCCAGCAACGGGAAAATTATAAGGCCCATGCTGCAGCTTTCACGAAAGAGTATTGAAGAGTTTGCTTCACAGGAAAATATTTCCTGGCGGGAAGATTCCTCCAATTCATCAGATAAATATTCCCGCAATAAAATCAGGCATTCCATTCTTCCATTGCTCGAATCAATTAATCCGGAAGCACAGCAACACCTCATGCAACATGCATTTTTAATGAAGGGTTACGAAGAAATTATTTCCGGATACATGATGGAATTGGAACATCGTTTAGTGATCCCAATGTTTGAGGGTAAGGTGAGTATGATTTATTTGAGCAATCTTAAATCTTACCCGGCTCCTGAAATCTTGCTCTATCATTTTTTTGGTAAGTATGGATTTAATTCAAGTGATTTCACATCGCTGTTGTATCAATCAGAAACAGGTGCACAATTTATTTCTGGCCGGCATCGACTGGTACTTGGTTCCGATACTTTGGTGTTCCTTAAAAATTTCCCGGAAGAGATAAGCGAACCTGTTTTAGTAGTAGCAGAAACCAAACAAATAGAGTTAACTTATGGTAATGTCACCATGGAAGTTAGTAATCCAGATATCACTGGCAGATTTCCTGTGAAAGCAGAAAAAAATACCGCCATTTTAGATGCTGCTAAATTGCGCTTTCCTTTAACAGTAAGGGTTTGGAGGCGGGGAGATTCTTTTCGTCCCTTTGGCATGAGAGGCACTAAGCTCATCAGTGACTTCCTGACTGATGAAAAAATTCCTTCCGGATTGAAAGAAATAGTATATTTACTCGTCTCAGATAATGAGGTCGCCTGGGTAGTAGGCCATCGAATCAGTGATGACTTTAAAATCACCCCGGAAACCGGAACGGTAGCTAAATTCCAATATCATCAACAATAGTAGTCCCATGAATCAGTCTTACCAATTCGAAGAACGCCAGTACATTGGCACCAATAAAAGTACGTTAAGCCTTCGTATTTTTTTGGCCATTTTCTGTTTTGTGGCCTACAACTACACCGATGTTCCCGAAGTGAATGGAGATTTGTTGTTTTTTCTGGGTGTAGCTATTCTGGTGATTTCTGTGGTTTTATTGTTCGTGACTCACATCCATACCCGAATAACTTCTGAAAACATCCTGCTCAACGGGTTTTGGGGAACTACTGCAGTCACCATTCCTTTGTCGGAAATATCGGGAGTAGAACAAACGGCTTATAGCACCTATTTTATTAATAATCCGGTGTATAACTTTCATAAAGATGGAGTTATAAAGTTTTATTCGGGTGGTAAGGAAGCCGTTAAGCTCACTATGAAGAACGGCTCCGCATATTTAATCGGTACCCATAAACCGGAAGCCCTTTTACGTGTTATAGATGATCATATAAAAGGAGTAAGGCCTTAAAACCACTTCTTTTATTATAACTTTGTACTATCAAATTAAACCAAAAAATATGAAAAAGTGGATTATTATCGGGAGCCTGGTTGTTGTAGCAATATTGCTTTACAACTTATTTGCCGGTTCCTACAACAGTATGGTAACCAAAAATGAAGAGGTAACCCGTGCCTGGCAGGATGTAGAAAGCGACTACCAACGACGCCTCGACCTGATTCCGAATTTAGTAAATACCGTTAAAGGGTATGCTGAATTTGAGAAGTCAACCTTGACAGCAGTAATCGAAGCCCGTGCATCTGCAAGTCAGGTGAAACTTGATCCAACGAATCTGACTCCTGAAGCTTTGAAAAACTATCAGGCTGCTCAGGGACAAGTTAGCTCTGCGTTAAGTCGTTTGCTGGTAACAGTTGAGCAATACCCTGATTTAAAAGCAAACCAGAATTTCCTGGAATTGCAGGCTGAGTTAGCAGGTACAGAAAACAGAATTAAGGTTGCCAGAAATAAATTCAATGCTACTGTGCAGGATTATAACACCTACATAAAGTCTTTCCCACGTAATTTCCTTTCGGGGATGTTTGGATTTACGCCACGTGCATATTTCGAAGCTGATGCAGCTGCTTCAAAAGCACCTGAAGTAAAATTCTAAATAATTGAAAGCACTCACAGCAATCACCGATGATCAGCGGATAGCAATTAAAGAAGCTATCCGCAAAGCGGAATTACGTACTTCCGGCGAGATTCGTGTGTTTTTTGAAGATCATTCTGAAGATGGACCGTTAAATCGTGCAGCATTTATTTTTGATGAATTAGGCATGAATAAAACGGCGTTGAGGAATGGTGTACTAATTTATATTGCGTTCGTTGACCGTAAATTTGCCATAATCGGTGATGCCGGAATCAATGAACGCGTTGGTGCTGCATTTTGGGATGATATAAAATCAAAAATGCTGCAAAATTTTTCGGCTGGCAAAATGGCCGATGGAATTATTGAAGCAATTGGTGCTTCCGGTGAAGCATTGGCACGTTATTTCCCTTTTGAGCGAAATGACAGCAATGAGCTTTCTGATGATGTGGTGTTTGGATCTAAACTATGAAGAATAAATTTTTAATTTGGTTACTCCTGTTGCTATTCCCTTTTGCAGGGATGGCACAGGAATTACCGGAGCGACCAAATCCTCCTAAGCTGGTGAATGATTTTACCGGAACACTTTCCGCCGGTGAGGTCAGTGCGCTGGAATCGAAACTGGTTGCTTACAACGATTCAACTTCAACGCAAATAGCAGTTGTTATACTGAGTTCACTGGATGGTTATCCTGTAGATGACTATTCTTTTCAGTTAGCTGAAGCATGGGGAATCGGACAAAAAGGAAAAAACAATGGTGTTTTATTGCTGATAGCAAAAGATGACCGGAAATTATTTATTGCCACAGGCTATGGTATGGAAGGGGTGATGCCTGATGGATTAGTAAAGCGAATTGTTGAGCAGGATATCAAACCATTTTTTAAAATGGGAAGATATTATGATGGAATCAACAGCGGAGTGGATAGCATGATTCGATTGGCAGCGGGTGAATATACAGCAGATGCTAAAGGAGCCAAAGGGACACCGGTGTTTTTTATTTTGGGAGTTCTGTTTTTTATAATTCTGTTTATCGTTATCAAGATAAAATCAGTGAAATCTTATGCATCCGTAAACAGCATTTCATTCTGGACCGCATGGACCTTGTTAAACCAGGCACGTAACATTCATCATGGTCGCTGGGGAGGATTTACCGGCGGTGGTGGCAGTTCCTGGGGTGGCGGCGGCGGCGGTGGTTTCGGCGGCTTTGGCGGTGGAAGCTTCGGCGGCGGTGGTGCTGGTGGGAGTTGGTAATATTCAACAGCAGATTTAAGAATTGTATCAGAGTCACTTCAAAATTATTCTTTTATGAGAGAAAAATTAAAGATTGTTGGCAGTTCTATATTAGTATTGCTTGTTACAACCATAATTTTTTCCTGTGGAAACAGGCCAAATGCCCCTGATGAACCCACCCCCACAGTTGGTTTCCTCGATTTTATTCAGGATCCAACTATTGAATTAGCTAAAAATGGATTTTTTGATGCTTTGGCATCGAAAGGCTTTTCTGAAAAGGATTCTACCATAACAGTAGTGTATTCAAATGCTCAGGGTGATATCCCAACTTTAAACCAAGCGTGTGATTTCATCCTTTCAAAACATCCTACCTTAATTGCAACTAATATTACGCTGCCTACCATTACGGCAATTCAGCGAACAGAAAAAATTCCGGTGTTTATGATGGTGGCTCCACGTCCCGACTTAGCTGGATTAACGAATGAAAAAGGTCTGGCTCCTAAAAATTTATTTGGTGTGTATGAAACGTTGGATTATATCGATACTGCAGTAGTGCTGATTAATCAGCTCATGCCTTCTGCAAAACGGATAGGAACAGTTTATAATCAGTCGGAGCCTCAATCACAGGATGCATTTGATGTTTTGCAGAAGAAATGTAAGGAATTGGGACTCGAGCTGATCAGTCTTCCGGTAAATAATTCATCCGAAGCGCAATTGGTAACGCAGGCACTTCTGAATAAAAAGATTGATGCTTTTTTTGCACTCCCCGACAATGTGATATTTGCTGCATTTGAAACCGTAGTGAAGAGTTGTGATGAAGCCAATGTGCCCGTATTTACAAGTGAAGCGGGATTAGTCAGCAGAGGTGCGCTGGCTTCGTTTGGAGCTGATTTCTACCAATGGGGTTATGATGCAGGACTACAGGCAGCTTGGTTTTTGAAAACAAAACATGTACGTGATTTGAAACCTGTTATTGTGAGCAAAAGAATTAAACTCTACAATACAAAAGTAGCTGAACGATATGGAATAAAACCGGATTCCACTTTCCAAACGTATACCCCTAACCGTTAGTACACTCATGGACTTTTATACCGCTGCACTGCTTCAGGGATTAGGTTATGCTGCAATGGGGCTTGGTATTTTTATAAGTCTTAAAATTTTTAATATTCCTGATATCACCACCGATGGCAGTTATACATTGGGCGGAGTAATTACAGCGGTGGGATTAGTTTCCGGCTGGCATCCGTTACTTACGCTGCTTTTTGCAATTGCAGGTGGAGTAGGAGCCGGCATTGCAACCGGACTTATTCATACCAAACTAAAAGTTAATTCCTTGCTTGCAGGAATACTGGTGATGACCGCTTTGTATTCTGTAAATCTTGGAATAATGGGTCGCCCGAATATTCCATTAATGAATGTAAATTCCATTTTTGAGATGTTGCCTGCTTCCGAATCAATGAATATGGAATTGATTATTTTTTTACTAACAGTTTTCTTGCTGGTAGCTGCACTATATTATTTGTTGCACACCGATTTTGGCATCGCCATGCGGGCAACAGGTAACAGTGAGCGAATGGTAAGGGCCATGGGAATTAATACGGGAGTGATGATGATAACCGGTTTGGCATTGGCTAACGGACTCACAGCAATCAGCGGTTTTTTGCTAGTGCAATACCAGGGCTTTGCCGATATTAACATGGGAATCGGTATTGTAATTTCTGGTTTGGCATCGGTGATGATTGGCGAAGCAATTGCAAAAATGTTTAACAGTAATAATATTTTGTTGCAACTGATATTAGTGGTAGCAGGAAGTATTTTGTTTCGTTTAATTCTCGCCGGAGCACTCTCATCAGGATTGAATCCGAACTATCTGAAATTAGTTACAGCCTCATTGGTGTTGGTGGTTTTAGTGTTGACTAAATTTAAACGGAGTCGGTCATGATTACTATCAAAAATACCGGTCACATATTTTCTCCAGGCACTCCCAATGCCACCATTGCCTTGCGGGATGTAAATCTGCAGCTGAATAAAGGTGATTTTGTGGTTGTTTTAGGTGCGAATGGTTCCGGGAAATCTACGTTATTAAATGCCATTGCCGGTGTGATTATCCCTGACCAGGGTGAGGTGATAATTGATGGAAATGATGTTTCCGATTTAAGAGATTTTCAACGCAGTAAATGGATTGCGCGTGTTTTTCAGGATCCTCTGGCAGGTACTGCTGCCGATCTGAGTATCCTTGATAATTTGCGATTGGCTTCTATTCGGACACAGTCGAAGAAGTTGAGATTTGGAATTAATGATAAATTTAAGAATCAGGTTGCAGATGCTGTTTCTGTTTTGCTACTAGGACTCGAAAATAAATTGAATCAACCGGTCGGCACATTATCAGGCGGACAACGTCAGGCACTTACTCTGTTAATGGCAGTCATGGATAATGCTTCTGTATTGCTGATGGATGAGCCTACAGCTGCTCTTGATCCGGCCACAGCCGCCAGAATTATGCAACTTGCAGATGACCTGGTTAAAAAGCATAACCTTACAGCTATGTTGGTGACTCATTCATTAAAGGATGCAGTAAAATATGGCAACCGCATTATCCTGATGAAGGAAGGCGCCGTTTATAAAGAATGGGATAAAACTACTTGTAAGGAAGTAACAGTTGAAGAGCTGATTGCTTATTATGAATGATAGCTATTTTCCTGCTATATCCAGAATAGAACCTGCTCCTTTTAAATATGCTTTGTAAACTGTTTGTCGCAGAGGAGAAGCAGTAAGTTGTTTGGCAAAATCATCAACAAAATTATTCCACTGTTTTGCACCAACATTGTTTGTTGAAAGTGCTATTGACAAGCTCAACAAGCGAGTTGTGTGCCACCATCCGCTTGGTAGGAAAACTGTATCGCCTTCGTAAATGGTAGTTTTTAGAGCACGAGCCTGGGCAAACAATGGGAATTTATTTAAATCCGGATTGTACACATCATTTACCAGCGATTTGTTGGAACCTTCATGCAAAGGATACATGTATTTGGTTTGATCAGGAGAATACAAAATGAATTCTTTATCGCCACGAATTTGCGTTACAAATGTGTTCATGTGGAATCCATCGTAATGCAGAGTTGGAAATTTGGTTCCTTTTCCACCTATTAATAATTCTACAACTCCTTTACGCATACCCCAGGTATCAGGCATGAACGATGTCATTAACCTATCTGGTAATGCGTATGATAGGAATGGTTCTACATCTGGAAGTAATTCCGGAAAATCGATATGAATATTTACTTCATTCAGATAATGAGAAGGTTTCTCTTCTGTTGAGGCCATTACCGATTCCATAAACTTTCGTAAAGTGGGCTTTTCTCCGGCAACACGAACTTGTTTATCACCTAATTGATCACGAAAATATTCCGGATCCCATTTTTTCCATGCCGGCCACTGGTCCTTCATAGCTCCGGGAATCACCACCGGAATTCCCGGTTTCAGGTAATTGTTTAGGAATTCTTTATGCGATAAACCGGGCTTACGGTCAACTTGTGTTATTGCAAATGCATTGGTTGTTTTCATATCAAAACTGGTAGGTGCTTCAAAAGGTAATGCAAGTTATTCAAAATCCGCCTGTCTGTCAAGTTCACTTGCCAATTTACATTAATTCAAGATTGGAAACTCAATCATTTATAAATCGTATAGTATTGATAATCAAATATGTGTATTAACTAATGTAAAGTTTGAAGTATTTGGGATGAAAATGGTTTTTGTCGGGTGATTTCAGGTTTAAAATGAAGAATGTATGAATTTAACTGCGGCTATTTAATTGATAGCTAATTAGGTACGATATTTGCTGAAAGTCTGTGTTTTCAGTAATTTTGACAAATAGTTTATTCCTGCTTATATGTTTAAAAGAGTTTTAGTTGTCTTTGCGCTGGTATTGCTGCAAACTGCATTGTTATTTGGTCAGATTCTGGAACCTATTAAATGGTCGTCACGAGTAGAGCAGTCGAAACCGGGTGAAGCAACGCTCATAGTTTCTGCTAAGATTGACCCAACCTGGCATTTATACTCTCAGTTTATTGGAGATGGTGGGCCAATCAAAACTACATTCACTTTTCAACCCGATAAAAATTACACCAGAGTTGGTGTGGTCACAGAGTCGGAAGTTGTAGATACCTACGACAAAGTTTTTGAAATGCCCATGAAGTATTTTGAAAATAAAGCGGAGTTCAGGCAAAAAATTAAATTGAATACAGAAGCTTCATTCAAGATTAAAGTTTCCGTTGAATATATGATGTGTGATGATTCACACTGTCTGGCACCCACAGAACAAGGTTTTACATTTGATATAAAAGGAACCGCATCAGCAGAAACTGAAACTGTTGATTCCGTTCCAGAACCGGTTGCAGCAGCTCCTGTTGACACACCTGTTACTGCTGTGGTTTCATCAACAGATCAGCAATTAGTAGATAATGGCAGCCCTATTGTTGAACTGGAAGAAGGATGTGGTGAACTTGAAGGCGAACAACATGTAAGTTCTATATGGGGAATTTTTATCGGTGGTATCATCGGTGGTTTACTTGCATTACTTACACCATGTGTTTTCCCAATGATTCCTATGACGGTTAGTTTCTTTACCAAAAGAAGTGGAACCCGTCGGAAAGGAATGATTAATGCCATCATTTATGCGCTTTCTATCATTGTAATTTATGTTGGTCTGGGATTTTTGGTGACAGTAACTTTGGGTTCCGATGCACTAAATGAGATGGCCAGCAATTCATTTTTTAATCTCGCATTTTTCTTTATTTTCATTGTCTTCGCTGCATCGTTCTTCGGAGCATTTGAAATTGTACTTCCGTCCTGGTTGGTGAATAAAGCTGATAGTGCTTCTGATAAAGGCGGACTGATTGGAATATTTTTTATGGCGTTTACCTTATCACTTGTTTCATTCTCCTGTACAGGACCAATCATTGGTACTTTGTTGGTTGAAGCTGCGCACGGCCGTAGTTATCTTGGTCCTTTGGCAGGGATGACCGGATTTTCTCTTGCACTCGCATTACCATTTGCCTTATTTGCAGCATTCCCTTCCTGGTTAAGTTCGTTACCAAAAAGTGGTGGCTGGCTGAATTCAGTGAAAGTAACTCTTGGTTTTCTGGAGCTCGCCCTTGCACTCAAATTTTTATCGAACGTCGATTTAGCATACCATTGGGGATTCCTGAAAAGAGAATTATTTATCGCGCTTTGGGTGGTTATATTCGGCTTAATGGGGATGTATCTTTTAGGAAAACTGAAGTTCTCACATGACAGCGATGTAAAACATATTTCAGTTCCAAGATTGATGTTTGCAATTATCACATTCACATTTACACTTTATTTGGTTCCCGGTATCTGGGGTGCGCCATTAAAAATGATCAGTGGTTTCCCACCTCCTGAATTTTATAAAGAATGGGTCGATCCAAAAGCTTCCGATTGTCCACATGATCTCACGTGCTTCAAAGATTACGAAGAAGGCATGCGCTATGCGAAACAACAAGGCAAACCTGTGATGCTTGATTTTACCGGCTGGAGTTGTGTAAACTGTCGTAAGATGGAAGATAATGTGTGGTCTGATCCCAAAGTCCTGAAAAGGCTGAGCGAAGATTATGTGATTATTTCACTTTATGTGGATGATAAAAAACTTTTGCCTGCATCTGAGCAATACACTGCTTCAACAGGAAAAGAAATTAAAACAACCGGAAATAAGTGGAGTGACATGCAGCGTACACAGTATAATACCAATTCACAACCTTATTATGTGTTGCTTGACAACAATGGAAAAATTCTTGCACATCCACGAGGATATACTCCTGATGTTGCAACTTATGTAAAGTTCCTGGATGAAGGAGTTTGCAGAAATGAAAAACGTCTGGCAAATAAATAAAAAACGAAAAATTATAATGTCAGTTTGGTTATTGTAATCCATAAGTGCCTTCTGCGGTATAAACAAAATTTATAATAAAGCGAAATCATGTCTGTAAAAAATCAATTTATACAAGCATCCGAAGTTCTTTCAGCTTTTATAGCTTCAGAAGAGAATTTTACGAAAATTGAACAGGCAGGTGAATTGTTGGTGGCAGCTTTTAAAAAAGGAAATAAGGTAATTTCGTGTGGTAACGGCGGAAGTATGTGTGATGCCATGCATTTTGCGGAAGAATTATCAGGCCGTTTTCGTGATGACCGTCCGCCGTTGGCAGCCATATCTATTTCGGATCCTTCTCATATCAGTTGTGTGGCTAATGATTATGGCTATGACCATATTTTTTCAAGATATGTTGAGGCAATTGGTAAGAGTGGCGATGTGCTATTGGCCATTAGTACCAGCGGCAATTCCAAAAATGTACTTGCTGCAATCGAATCTGCTCTAAATAAAGGGATGACCGTTATTGGTTTAACGGGCAAAGATGGCGGAGCAATGGCTTCTAAATGCACTATTGAAATAAGAGCGCCTCATGCACCATATGCCGACCGTGCACAGGAAATTCATATTAAGGTGATTCATTCGCTGATTGGCTATGTCGAGCAGCAAATGTTTACGAAGTAGTCAATTCCACTCCCGGTGACTTCCGACCGGAATTAAAATATAATTTCATGCAATTAAACCGATTGAAGTTTTCAATGCAGCTTGCATTGATCTTCGTATTGTCAATGAGTGATTTGTTTGCACAATCACTTCCTCCAATGCCTATCCTCAAACCATGGGAATTTGGACAGGCTCCTGCTTCATCAACAAATAGGAGCATAGATGTTGATGAAAAGCAGCAGCAATTGAGCAGCTTTTTCAAGAAATCAGCGACACTGTTAAACAACATTGCTTTTTTTGATGCGAATGAATTGCGAACAGCTGTCAATGATACCGTTTATGTAGGTGATGTACCCGGTGATACGCTGGTGATTACCGGAACCTATTTCAATAATGGACCTGTTTTGGTATTTAATGATGGAGTGCTTATTATGGAAAGCGCTACGGCAACCATTATTGGTGATATTTATGTTTTTCAGGATGGTAAATTGAGTGTCAATAACAGTACTCTTAATATGCCGCAGCAATATTTTTATCAGCGTGGAATTATTGTTGCCAATCAGGGAGATGTTTTTATCAATAACAGTACGCTTGATTTTAGTGGATTATCACATAGTCTCACCGTTGTTCATGACGGAAGTTTTGTGATGAATAATGTGAACAATATAGGATTCACTACAGCGGGAGGATACAATCATGCTCAAATTGCAATTGATAGTACTAACCTGGCTGGTGAATTTATCATGCAGGATACTGCTTCTTTTCAATTTTCTAATTGCAATACATTGTTGTTATGGCATCAGTTTCCTGCTTCAGCTGTCATCAATTATTCTTTTCCGGCAAATGGTACAGTTGCAAATTATCAGTTTAATAATCTTGTTCCCGGTGTATCAGGTATTAATTATAATGTAACGGTTAGTAATTGCACCGATGTAATGTGGTCGTTGATGCCAGTGAATGGTTCTGATGTTACCATTTCCAACTCAACATTACGGGTCATAGGAGCATGGTTTACCAATGGTGATTCGGCGGCAGTTTCGGGATTAGTGAACAATTCCAATTACACATCATTCACTGCTCCTTTAACTGATCGTGTTTTGCAGTTGAATAATTGTTCTGTACAAACCTGGAGCCTGTATGTTTTTGATTCTGCTTATATTGATGTTACCGGATGTATAATTGGTGAGTTGGGTACCTTGAATCGTTCGCGTGCAGATGCTCAGAATATTTTATGTGATGGTTCCGGAGGATATTACTGGTCATCCGACACAACTTTGGGTATCGTTTTTAACAGCACTATTTTGGGAAGTTTAAGATCGGAACGAAATAGTATTTTATTGTTTGCCTATGGATCCGTTTCTGGTTCTGCCTCTGCTGTAGGAAATTCGTTGCTTGTTGTAACGCAAACTACTGTACCACAAGATCCAATTCCATATAATGGCGGGACTGTCTGGTTTTCGTATTTAAATCAGCCTACGGGATTATTTGTCGATACTAATGTCGCTCTAACAGGTTCTGCATGGATTGATTCCGGACCCGATGGAGCACCTTATGATTTTGATTCGTATATTCTCTCTTTTAGTGCAGTTTCGAATCCTAATTCCTGGATTCCTATGGGTATTTCATCGGCTAACGAAGTGCATAATGGTTTCTTAGGTGATTGGAATACGAATGGTTTGGTACCGGGCGGTTATAATTTGCGTGTGCAGACTATTAGCAATTTTGGTGATACCATTGAAGCCATCAGGCAAGTAACATTACTACCTTCTATTGTGGGATTAAATGAAGATGAAGGTGTTTTTCAGGATTGGATTTTATCTCAGGTAAATGGACAACCTTATTTTATTTCAGGCAGTGACATTAAAGGCGATTGTGTTATGGAAATTTATGATGTTACCGGTAGCGTTCTGACTTCTGAAAAAGTACTTGTTAGCGGCAGAAGACAGCAACTAAGATTTGATTATAATTTGAATACATCCGGAGTATATTTGATAAACATCAAAAATGGAAAACACTCCAAAACATTTAAGTGGGTTAAGGAGTAAAGTAATTCCAATTAAAGGAATATGAAAATAAAAAAGAGGTATGCTTACGGGCATACCTCTTTTTTTATCAGGAAAATATTTTTTAATAACTGAATACCCTTACGATCGTACCGGCTGAAGAATTCCATTGAACTTTAAATCCGTAAGCACACTGGTACGGAGTTGGATTCCCACCCTGATCTACTCCCAAAGTTAGAATGTAGGAAGCATTGTTCAGGAGATGAGTAAGCTGACCAGAATTTGGTCTCCATAATCCGCAATAGGTATTGGATACCCATGGAGCATTATAATAAGTGGTAAATGCCTGTCCAAAACGATTTACTCCCCAGGAATCAATTGCTGCTACTCCGTTAATAGTAGTATCGCCATTTGCAGTAAACACAATTCTGTCGACTGCAGGTGCTGAATCAAACGACCATTCGGTAGTACGTGCACTATTCCATACTGCAGTAGCGCCATTGTCGAATGTAACATTTATACCTAATGCTCTTTCTTTATACTTATGTGTTGCAGTGCCTGCCAAAAATCCTAACCAGTTATGGCCATTCACATTTTGCAAAGTCTTTACCCCATTAAACTGGATTGATTTATTATCGGACAAACGGGTAACTTTAAAGTTATTGTATGTTATTGTTAAGATGGAATTAACATCACTCCAGTAGGCTCCCGACGTTAACTGAACCTTAATCTGTCCGTCTCGTGTACGGGAAGGACTAAAGCATGGGGTAATACCATCGAAATTGAAGAAAAGAATTTTTTGGGCTATTTGAGATGAATCGATAGTAACACCACACAAAGGGCTTGAAAGTGTAGTGGTGAAGCGGCCGAATGCGGGAATTTCGCCTAAGGCATTATTGATGTCGCTGTCGGCTTGATCCGATTCACCTTTATAATTCTGGCTATCGGCATTAAATTGTTGAACCTGAGAATCCAATTGATCATCTTTTTTATCGTCTTTCTTACAGGAATGAAATACGAAACTGACAATGGCCAATGTCAGCAATAATTTAATTGCAGGGTTTTTCATAGTATTGAGGGATTAAGGTGTTGTAAAGTTACACCTGTTTCAGCCAAATAAACAATATTTATGCCGTTTTTATTGTCCGAAGCCCGTAGCACGGCCCCTTTTACTGGTTTTGAAGGAAATTAACAAAATGGATTTCGAAACGTAAACACTACTTTTATTCGTTTAAACCCCTATCTTCTATCATATGATTTCAGTCCGGAAATCGTTGATTATCTTTGTACTTTCAGTAGCCACTTTTTAATGGATTTTTAAAATGAGTATTTTTAGGTGTATAATTTCAGGATTGATTTTCCATTTCAGCAATCGATTAAAAGTAAATGCAGCGGCTATCAAAATTTAGTTAAGGATTAAATATTTTGGAGGTCGCAATTTGCGACCTCCAAACCTAAAAATATTGAAAATCAATTAAATATGAAGCCAAAACAACTAGCGTTAGTGACGATTCCGGATGAAATAATCATGAATAAGATTTATCAGATCAGAAATAAAAAAGTAATGATTGACCGGGACTTGGCAAAGCTTTATGGTGTTTCCACAAAAAGATTGAAGGAGACTGTCCGCAGAAATGAGGAACGGTTTCCGGATGATTTTATGTTTGAAATGACCATGGAAGAATTTTTGACCTGGAAACAAAGTGCCGGACTTTCTGAAGCTGATAAAACCGGTTTAAGGTATTTGCCTTTTTGTTTTACCGAGCAGGGAGTTACCATGCTGTCGTGTGTACTTAGAAGTAAACAGGCAATAGAAGTTAATATAAAAGTGATCCGTATTTTTACCAGGTTACGAGAAGTTATTTTGTCAAATAAAGAAGTGTTGCTAAAACTGGAGCACATTGTAGAATCTG
>CAUJFJ010000162.1 GCA_963169675.1 Bacteroidota bacterium | reverse complement strand
GTGCTACAATAAAAAAGTAATTCACCATCGTTGTTTGATATTGAGCCACACGATCCTCGAGTAACAAGTGATGATGCAAATGTGATTGGTGTATTAATTAAATTAAAGTCAATTCCAGCACTATCGCCAAAACACCAAATATTTCCTTGTTTTTGCCCTAAGGCACAATTAGGCAACACCATAATGGTAATACAAATGAATATCTTGTTTATGAATCGCATTATTTAATCAGGTTAAAATATTTAGTTTCACAAAACCCATCTGCAACAATTGCTCTGATAAAATAAATACCATTATCAAACAAACTTACATCTAATTCAATTGAATTTGAGTTGCATTGGCTTTGCAGTAATTTTTTCCCAACGCTGTTATATACTTCGATTAATTCTAAAATTATTTGACCATTAACAGTTGATATAACGATTTTCCCAGAGGTTGGGTTCGGATGAACCTTAATTTGGGAAATTGAATTTTGAAATGTCAAATCTTTTTTTGGAGCAGGGGCAACTTGTACTCTTGAAGATGTAACGGGAGGATGTACCTCTCTTGAAAGTGTAGCAAGAGAATTGTGAAATGATTCCCCATTTAATTTTCGACTTCCGTTTGTAATATTTTCGACGATAGAACTGTCAGAAGAACTAATCGTATCGTTAATCAAAATACTATCAAAAAATAACTCATAAAAAGCTTTTTGTTTGGATTCTATATTGTTTGTATCGGATATTCCTGCAATTAACATGTTTGCAGAATCAGGAGAATGGTAAGCAATATTACGAATGTTTAGAAATAACCCTATGTTACTAGTGTCCATACGATTGAAAAAACTTTGAAAATCAGCATCTAATGAATCGTTTTGATAAAGTAAGGTGGAATCGAATCGCATTGCCTGGAAAGCATTTTGCATGCTAAGATAACGATTCTCAGATTCATACTCTAAAAATAATAAGCTATCCCCGACTACTGAACCAAAATTTGCAACTCTGTTCGAAGAATACCTTGTAAAGTCATTGCAAATGGGAGATGCAGTATTTACATTTGGTTCAGGGCTTATTAAATTCCCCTTCCATGGATTAGGACTGTACTTTACCAAAGCAGAATTACTACCCTGATGATACCAACTAATAAAAGTTGGTTGTCCAGAACCAATTAACAATTCTCCATCAACTTTCAGGCTGGAGAATTGAGAAGCTGGAATCCATTCATTATCCCATGCATACTTACTACTACCAATAATTACACCTTGCTTCGTGTCAATTCTTGCACCCTGATTTCCAACCCCGTTCAACCAAATACCGGTATAATAATCTGTCATAATATTCCTTCGAAGTTTCGATGTTCCGCAATCATCAAAAAAATTGATTGCAACACCAAATTTTTCAATTTCATTGCAATTCAAGTCGCAATCTAAGGAATTTTCAATATCAATGCCCCTAAAGACCATTTCGCTATTTAGTGTTGAATTAACCAAGTTGTTTTCAACAACTCTTGCTCTATCGCAAGCTTGCAACCAAATTCCTTCATGGAAGTCGATAGTGGGCCCTGCATAATCGAATTCAATGGAATTACCAAGTCCCACAGCGCCAACTTCAACATCAGGAATATTTATTGCATGAATCCCAATTCGATTTTGCATGATTTGATTATCAACAATACTCACATCGCCAGTGTTGGGAATCGGATTTTGAATAGTTATGGCAGTGTTGTAAAAACTATTAATGGTCCCAACAGGGCTATACAGTGCATGTGGAATATACTGTGAATTATCAAAAATATTGTCTGCGATTTCTAAAATATTTCCTGGTGCAAAGTGGCTTGCATGGATCCCAATATTGACCTTCTCGAATGTATTTCCGCTTATACTAACAGCTTTTATATTTGCACTGGTCGTCCGATTACTTATCAGAATCCCAGTTCCAAAATCAATTTTATTTTGCAATTCAAACTCATTATAAATAGATTTAAAATCACTATTTATAATATTGACATCTGAATTTTTAATGATAATTCCAACAGTTCCACCTTCAAATACATTTCGAAAACTTGGCTGAGGTGGAATTGCGTTACCTAACAACAAACCCGTAGCATTTGTTACTCTTACATGAAATGGTGATAATTGATCTGCATATGGTGCTTTTCTGATGAGGTCATCCGAAGTTTGAAATCTGCTTCCATAAATGTATTGAGAATTATTACTAGAATAATAATCACCACCGTTAATATCAATTGATTTAAAATTATTATTAAAATTCGCAAATTCAACTGACAATGTACATGCAGTACACGTGATAGCTGTTTTAGAATCTTCGATTAAGGCACCTTGGGCGTTATTGTTAACATTGCCATCAATTATCAATTTTCCTCCCGATTCAACCACAATACCTTGCCACAAGTTGCTACAGCCAAAAAGATGTGAATTTCCGGTAGAATTGGTATTATCTATAGTAAAAGTTGCTCCATTTTTAACCACAATTTTTACATCTGGGGCAATAGCAACATCATTGTTTAAAAAAGTTAGTGGCAATGAATTTGTAACTTCAACATCCTGATCAATGTAATACTTTACTCCTGAAGTACAATTGTTAGCAGTTGGAAATGGTTGAAAACCCAAAACATTAGTTGCGTTCGGATTAACATTGTCACAAGAAATCAGATCCGTAAAATCAAAGTATGTACTAACAGAAATGATTGGTTCACCGCTTGTAATTGGGTATGTATTGCAATCTATTAAAGCTGGTAAAATAAGTGTCAATGATTGACTACCAGACTTTTTTTCAGAGGTTCCAATAAATACAGCAGAAACTGGATCTGAGGCTGCACTTGCAACTTTATTGCCATCAACATAAGTCAATTGATCTTCCTCGGTTTCGATCCCATCTTGCTCGATGATTTTAGATAAATAATCACATCCAGGGAACGTAGTCAAACTATTATCATGGAACCAGAAACATGAGTCAGACGGCTTAGAACTTAATCCAGGTTTAGATAATTCAATGCTACCGTCAAAAATAAGATTTTCGCCTGTAGCACTATTTGTTTTTTTAATATATATATCATCCACCGCTACTAATACGCCTCTTACATCCATTGTGCTCTGATTGGATCCATCAACATAAATACTAAAGGTTAGTTTGTTGGGCTGTCCATCTGTATTAAGTATAGAAAGAATTGGAGTTGCTGTCCCATCTACATTTCCCTTCAAATCAACTTCAACATATTCCCATCCTTCTCCACCTACAGCTATATTTTCTTTCCAAATTACATTGCCATTAATCTCAGCTTGTTTATAAACTTGGGTGGTAGTAATAGGGAACTGAGGCGTATAACTATCCTTTATATTGAAATATAATTTTTGATCATCTACTGGCCTTACAATCAATGGTATATGATGCCATGCAGATGCACGAAAATCTTCATCAAATGCTAGAACATCGATACCATATAATCCAGGCTTATCATATCCAGCAATTGTCGAAATTGAGTTATCAGTTATAAATTCTTCCATATGAAAATAATTTTCATTCGATATTACATTATTCACTGGTGATGAAAATGTATTCGCATTAGGATTAGGCCTTACAATGTATTTCAAACTTCTGGAATCACTTGAGACCGTTGAAAGTTTAAATGATTGTGAAAGGTCGATATATTGAATCTTCTTCTTTCCAATTGTAATTGACTTGTTGAATGTTTCAGGTAATTGCACATTCGAGTTATCCAATAAATCGAGGTGCATTTCAGCCGGCTGTATGGTTGGCATTGTTTTTCCAAAAGTATAATTAAAGGAATTTTGGGGAGAAGTATAATTAATGTAAGCATCGATTGGCCATGACTTAATATAATTATCGGAAATCCTGGCAAATCCACCTCTGTTTTTGAAAGTGACCATATCAACAGGGTCATATATATCAGCAGCGAAAGTATTTCCTGTTACATTAATCCCATTATCAGCAAGTCCGGATTGAGTTAGATCTCTGTTTGGAAACAATAAATTGATGTTACTTTGTAATGAAGATTTCCCCCACTTCTTATGGAAGATACAGTTTTGAATAGTCGATGTTGCTCCACCAATATCATACATTGGAACATTTGGCCCGTTAATAAAACCTAAACTAAATGTTGTACAGGATGAACTTCCAGTTCCGATTACACAAGGCGGGGTTATATTATTACAAAAATCTCCATAAAACCCGTAAGGAAATGTTTGGTTATAACAATAATGATAAGCAGCACCAGAATTATTTATAATATGAAAACTATTATCATTATGCATATTTATTTCTTCACTCATTGAAAACTGAGTGAAAGAACAATTAAGTATGTTTCTATCAATTGGGTCTCCATCACCATCAATACCTGCTTTACAATCATCAAAAATACAATACGAATAATTGTGTTCCTGAGGAACTGATACTGAGTTATTCCCTTTGAGCCATGTGCCATAGCCTATGCCAAATATACTTTTCCCTTTAATCTTATGAATATAGCATTTGGTTAAATCGATTTCCTCTAAGTTATCTCTTTTGAATATACCGGCATAACTAAAACAAGCAACTTCTGTATCCAATATTTGAACTGCACCGGAAGAATTTTCAACATATATTCCCCCACATAAATAAGGGTCACCATTAAAGTCATGTAAATTGCAGGAAGCCCCTCTTATTCTCAGGCCTTCAATTGAAGATCCAGGCTGCATTGAAAATAGAAATAAATTCCTAATCGTTTGATTTGTATTGGTCATATATGATTTATGACCAGTAGTAATCAATGGGCAACCGGGTTCATACCATTTGGTTGAAGTTGTTAGCGTACCTCCTCTTAAGGTAACGTTTGATTTTACTTGCATTGGAAATGAAATCCATCCTCCAGATGGAATATCAAAACTCCCGGCAACAATTACAGCACCAGCAAATGTATGGTTTAGACAAAATTGCAAATCTACAGCATTTGTTACAGCATTACAGCTTGGTGCATTCTGAATCGCAGTTTTTTCAAGATATCCAATTGAAAACTCATTGTAGGTACTGCTTGAAATGGCTGATTTCATAGTGCCATAATAATTGGTTCCAACAACAGATGATTTACCTAAGTTAATCCACTTACTACCATTCCATGTGGCGACTGAAACGAAAGTATCGGACAAAGCATTCAAAGAATCCCATGATAAAGTAACATACACTTGAGAAGCACCAGCAACTCTATTCAACTTCCAATAATCATTTCTGTTAATCAACCCTAATGTTGAGTCTGAATTTTCAGAATTGACTAAAATTGAATCCAATTTAAATTCACTAATAAATGCATCCGATGTGTTTGATGGTGCAGTGATGGTCAGTGGCCTGTAAGTAGTTCCTGAGCCCACATCAAAAACAAACGTAGAATCCCCTATTTTCTTCACCGGTCCACTCACAAAACTGCTATTCGAAGCTCCGGTAGCTGTGGAACCATGCTTCATGGTGAGTAGGTTGGTACTCGTGGTGATTAAATTTCCTTGAATGAAAATCAGTGAATCATCTACACTTAAGGTGGTATTTGCTGTGACTGTTCCTGCTGATTTGTTTATCGCCAGTTTTTTAAATGGATAGTTGTAGCTTCCATTTAATGTTTGATTATTAATTCCAGTAAAAGTTACTTTTCCTGTACTTGTGTTAAAGACAACTTTGTTGCTGTTGATGGTGATGTTTCCGGCAAAGGTATTGTCGCCCGAATAGGCTATTTGGACATCCTGGCCTGTTGAATTAAACGTGGCATCTGCGTTGTAGGTGTCTCCACTTACCGTTGCCATCCTGATTCTTCCGGATGCCGCCGTATTTGAAATGGTTGTTGCGTAATTAAATACATTGCCACCATCTGACTGGGCGTTCGAAGTTCCGGTTTTGGTGAAGTTGGACATACCGTTAAAGGTACTGTTTTTTAATAATATGCCGGGACTACTTACCGTAATTTCTCCATTAAAGGTAGAACCGTTAAAACTTGCAACTGCTGTACCGGTTAGCGTCAGGATTTGTGCTGTATTGCCAAGTTGTGTGAAGTTCTTTAGTAGCAATACATCATTGGTAAAACCGGTTGAACCAATGGTTATGGTTTTGCCGCTATCAAGAGTCGATGTACCACCCGAATTTCCGAAAGTTATGCCACCGGTTCCGGTGCTGCTGAGCATTAGATTTCCTTTATACTGGGTACTGGATGTGTTTGAAAGGTGAACCTCATGCGAACTGTAATTGATCACGGTTAAGTCTGCATTAAAAACATCACCTGTGGTATTTGCAAGCGTAAAATAGGTCCCGTTTCCACCATGAATGATGGTCACATCATCATTAAAGGTACAACCACCCGCACCTGTTCCGGTTGCAACACCCTGGTCGGTGGCAGTTACGGTACTGTTAAATGTACTTCCCGAAAAACGAATGTATCCACAATCGGCATCCACAGGGCAATCCATTAATGTTCCATTAAAAGCTGCCAGATTGCCACGCGCATAAAAAGTTCCATTGGTAACCGTCCCCGAGGTCATGGTTGCGGTGCCATAAACTGTCAGGGAATATCCATTCAGGTCTATAGTTTTGGAGGAAAGTGTTAAGTTAGTGATTTTTCTATTTTGATCAAGTACCAGATTATTGGTAGCACTCGAAGAAATCAAAATGTGGTCAGCTGAGTCCGGAATGGTACCCCCCCCCCCCCAGACCAGTTAGAAGCAAGGTTAAAGTCGCTTGATGAGGTCCCCAGCCAGGTGAAAGTAGCTGCGTGAAGGTGAGTTGTTGTACTTAATATTATGAGTAATAAAAATA
>CAUJFJ010000161.1 GCA_963169675.1 Bacteroidota bacterium | reverse complement strand
TCGTATTTGGGCAGGTCAGTATCGCGATAATGCAATGCGCACTCAACTTTTAACCAACCCACATTCACCGGGTAAATACCGTGTAAACGGAACTGTTATTAATATCCCACAATGGTACGAAGCATTTGGTATCAAAGAAGGCGATAAAATGTATATACCGGAAGCTGACAGGGCTAAAATCTGGTAATATTTTTTTTGTGAATAGTAGATAAAAGGCCGTTTTTTGTTAAGACGGCCTTTTGTTTTTTTTATCAATTGCACCAACGTTATTTTTTAATAAAGCGGTAAAACATCATGCAACTATAGAATGCCCCAAATCATTTGTGTATCAATAATTAAATATCAGGGGTGCAATTTTTTTCAGTGTAATTCGAAACATATCGATTTCTGGATTGTCGAACTTCAAAAAACAACTGAAGGCGTTCTCTAATTCAAATGGCTATTTCACATTAAAAATCAGGCGATTCGCGCACTTTGGTTTTGAATTGTTTCTAAATTCAATAATTTTAGATTCATGAAGCCAATGTCCACCCTGCGAAAAGTTGAAACTTTACCTGTTTTAGTTTATTTATTATCATTCTCGTTCCAAACCAACCAACTACAGGCACAATTGCCTGATATCATTTGGCAAAACACCATTGGCGGGTTGCAAGATGATATATTAACAAGATTGCAGCATACAGCAGATGGCGGGGCAATTTTGGGTGGCACGTCATTGTCTGCAATTGGCGCCGACAAAACTGAAGGTGTTGTTGGTGGATTAACGACTGCGGAAGATTTTTGGGTGATAAAAGTTGATGTTACTGGAAATATAACCTGGCAAAACACCATTGGTGGAACGGCAGATGATTTTTTGACTGCACTGGAACCTACTCCTGACGGAGGATATATTGTTGGCGGTTATTCAAATTCAAATATTGGTGGTGATAAAACAGCTACCCACTATCTTGGTGGTACCTATGGTTATGATTATTGGGTCGTGAAATTAAATTCAACCGGTAGTATTAGTTGGCAAAAATCTTTTGGTGGTTTAAGCGATGATTATTTAATGGATATTGAAGTAACTGATGATGGTGGTTTTATTGTTGCTGGTTCTTCCTATTCCGGTGTTTCGGGGAATAAAACGGCTGCAAATTTTGGCATGCGCGATTATTGGATACTAAAATTAGATGCTGTAGGTAATGTGGAGTGGGAAAAAAATTATGGAGGAAATAACATTGAAATATTAAATAGTGTACATGTTGCCGACGACGGTGGCTTTTTGTTAGCCGGTCATTCATGGTCACCTGTTTCCGGAAATAAAACAGAAGGGATTATCAGCGCACCTGATTATTGGATTATTAAAACTGATGCAACCGGTAATATCCTTTGGCAAAATAATATAGGAGGAAATAGTGGAGATTTTATGGCGGATGCAAAAGATACCCCTGATGGTGGAGCAATAATAATTGGGCAGAGTTCGTCTGGCATAACTGGTGATAAAAACGAATGGATGCCAATAGGTGCTACGGCTAATTCGCATGATTACTGGGTGTTGAAATTAAATGATTCAGGCGTTATTGAAAAACAAAACACGATTGGTGGTAACGACGAAGATGATCCTTATTATGTAGAATCAGTTGATGACGGATATATGGTGATGGGTCATACCATATCAGACATGACCGGCGATTTATACAAAACAAGTGATAGTTATGATTTTTGGGTAATGCATCTTGATTACGATTTAAATATTACCTGGCAATATATTATTGGTGGTAGTTCAATTGATTACCTGGGTTCTATGGATATTAATGCGTCCGGTGAATTATTAGTAGGTGGAGCTTCTACATCGCCAATTTCCGGCGATAAAACAGAAAATTATAAGGGTGGTAAAGATTATTGGGTTTTAAAAATAAATCCCGAGGACTGTGTTCCTCAACCATTATATTCCGATTTCGATCACGATTCTTTTGGTACAGACGATGGTATAACTTATTGGAATGCATGCGTTGGTAATTATTATACTTCACTTAATACAACGGATTGCATTGATACAAATGATTTAATTCATCCACTAGCTGTTGAAATGTGTGATGGATTTGACAACGATTGTGCAGGAGGTATTGATAATGATCTATTGGATTGTAACCCGGGTCCGCCGATTATTAATCAAAACACTTTAGGTGCAGGTCGTGATGAATATCTAACTAGTTTACTGGCTACTGATGATAGTGGATATGTAATTTGTGGTTATTCGTTTTCTTCTTATGGTTGGGAAAAAACTAATTACAATTGGGATGATGGATTAAATTCTTCTGATTATTGGATTGTAAAAGTGGATGCGAACCTTAATGTTGAATGGAATATAGATATTGGTGGAA
The DNA here is from genome assembly GCA_963169675.1 of Bacteroidota bacterium. Taxonomy (GTDB): domain Bacteria; phylum Bacteroidota; class Bacteroidia; order AKYH767-A; family OLB10; genus JADKJB01. Next base: position 1,279 of record CAUJFJ010000161.1, on the reverse strand, counting down.
CTGATTATGATAAACCTAAGAAGGTGCTTACAACATCATCAGGTGGATATTTTATTGCAGGCACTTCTTCATCTCCAATTTCAGGAAATAAGACGGAAAGTTCTTTTGGTCCGGGAATTAATGATGATTATTGGGTAGTTGCCCTCGACGCATCCGGAAATATTTTATGGGATAATACCATTGGTGGGTCAGGAAAAGATGATTTAATGAGTGCAACAAACACCGTTGATGGTGGATATTTGTTGATCGGAACTTCCGATTCACCCGCCGATTTCGATAAAACAGAACCCAACTTAGGTGCTATTGGAAATGATTACTGGATTGTAAAACTTAATGCAACAGGAATTATTGAATGGCAAAATACAATAGGTGGCTCAAATTATGACCTGGCTGCAGATGTTATACAAACTGCTGATGGTGGTTACCTTGTTGGTGGCAGTTCATATTCGCCAATTTCAGGTGACAAAACCGAAAGTCCGGTACCTGGGGCAAGTACAGGTGATTATTGGGTGTTGAAATTGGATGCTGCCGGTAATATCATCTGGCAAAGTACAATTGGTGGAAATCATAATGATTTTTTAAACGCAATTACTGAAACGCAGTCCGGTGACTTTTTACTTTGTGGCAATAGTCTTTCCGGTGCGGGTTATGATAAAACGGAACCACTTAATGGGGCTCTATTATTAAATGACATTTGGATTGTAAAAATTGATGCTGCCGGAAATGTAATTTGGGATAATACAATTGGCACTACCAAAGCAGATTTTGGTAAAGATATTATTCAAACAATCAACGGAAATTATCTTGTAGGTGGATATACTACCGGAACATCTGAAATTGATAAAAAGGAACAATGTTTCGGGGTAAATGATTATTGGATTTTTGAGCTCAATAGTGATGGTGAAATGGTTTGGCAAAACACTATTGGTTCATCAAGTGAAGATTATTTGCAAACTATTATTCAAAAATCGGATGGTACCATTTTAACCGGTGGTTATTCCAAGTCAAACGACTTTTATGATAAAGAAGAAGTTAACCATTCTCCACTGAGTAATTATTATGACTATTGGATTGTTGAACTTGCATCTACTTGTGTTGATACAGAACTCTGCAACGAACTTGACGATAATTGTAACGGCTTAACGGATGATGGTGTTATAGAAACCATTACCATAAACACAGTTGACCCAACTACCTTTTGTCAAGGCGGAAGCGCTACTGTAACAGCAACGCATACCGGTACTTCTTTACAATGGAAAAAAAATGGAGCAACTATTCC
>CAUJFJ010000160.1 GCA_963169675.1 Bacteroidota bacterium | reverse complement strand
ACAGGAATGTTATTTGCATGGACATATTTGCCCTGAGCAAGTGCCTGTTGCGAGCAAAATCCAAATGCCAGCAAGGTTAAAATTACAGATATCTTTTTCATGTATACAAAATTAAGTAAATTTATGCGATAAAGGAATGACATTTATCGTATTCCATTACAACATGTCAGGAATTAATCATAATCTTCAAAATTAGACGTAAATGCCTTCATGTGATATAGTTAGCAAGGTTGATGCTCAATTACTCGACAATGCCATAAACACTGCCATTAAGGAGATTTTGAACCGTTACGACTTCCATGGTTCGAAGACGGAGGTAGAACTGGACAAGAAACTGATGGTTATACGCATACTGACGGAAAATGATATGCGAATGGATGCAATTGAAGGAATTATTATTTCCAGAGTTATAAAACAAGGCATTGAGGCCAATTGTTTGGATTTCGGAAAGGAGTTTCAGGCGGCAGGTTCCATGATCCGCAAGGAGGTCAAAATTAAGAACGGAATCGATAAAGAACCAGCCAAAAAAATAGTTAAAATACTGAAAGATAGCGGATTAAAGGTACAGGCAAGCATCATGGAAGATCAGGTACGGGTTACCGGTAAAAAAATTGATGACCTCCAGGCTGCCATTTCTGTGATCAGACAGGCAGGGTTCGACCAACCACTTCAGTACATTAATTTCAGAAACTAAAATTATTTTTTTGAAGTTAATGGTCTGATAGAACGACATTTGAGGGAAACCTGCTTTTCGGTGTAAGAAATAGGGCATTTATTCATCAAATCGTCATCACTAAATCGTAATATTGGCATACCATTTGACAAACCACAGTGGTATATTTTGACAAAGGTCATTTTTCTGCCCGGCTCATTGTTTTAAAATAACGGTTCATAAGTCGGTTAAGAATTATTTGACAGGTGTATTGTTTATACCAAAATATTGTTTACTATTATAGTTAAATACCAACAGCAAAATGAGATCTTCAAGAAGCAGGAAAAAAACAAAAGCGGTGAGTGATCATCCCTTAATTAAAGTTCAATTGGATGAGCGGACAACCATCACTATCCGTAAAATGGAAATGTTGAAATTCTGGAAAGAGCGTTATCCTGCAGCAAAAGTTATATCTGCATAGTCTTTCACAATTATTTACCTGCCGGCTTGTTTTCAAGCTGGCTACTTATGATTTTTAATCCTTCGGGAAGAGTATGCGGATGATATCCTAATTCTCTTCTTGCTTTATCGAGTTTAAAACCTGTTCGTGCGGGTCTTTTTGCCGGTTGCTTTAATTCATCCGACGATACCGGATTTATCAGTGAAGTATCGAGATTATAAAAAGCTGCAATTTTCTTCACCAGATTAATGATGCTGTCGGTGTCTTCTTCGGGACCTGCAACATGAAAAATTCCTTTAGCATGTCGAAGTGCAGCACTGATACAAGCATCAGCTAAATCCTCGGCTAAGGTTGGACTTCTAAACTGATCGGTAATAACATTGATTTTTTTGTGTTGCTCGAGCGATGATTTGGTCCACAACACCAGATTGGAACGTTGCGTATCGTCCGTAACTCCATAAATTATAATCGTTCGGATGATTGCCCAGTTGTCACCGGAATTCATCACAGCCAATTCACTTTCTAATTTTGATTTGGCATAAATACTTAATGGATTCGGAATATCTTCTTCACCATAGGGACCATCTTCACCATCAAAAACAAAATCAGTTGAAAGGTGAATTAAATGCGTATCGGTATTTTGAATGGCTTCAATAATAAAATTTACCGCATCCACATTAAGTGCTTTACAACCTGCTGGATCGAGCTCACAGGCATCTACATTCGTCATTGCAGCAGTATTGATAATGCAATCGGGTTTAACCTTTCCAATTGTATTCAATACTTCCTCCCGATTTGAAATATCGAGCGAAAAATATTCATATCCATCTTTGCGCAAAATCCGATTCTCACCTTTAGAGGTAGCAATAACAGTGATTCCGGGAGTTTGAAGTAATTGGTAAACCAGTTTTTGACCGAGCAAACCGTTTGATCCGGTAATCAGAATTTTCATAACTTAAAATTTCAGGGCAGTTTAACAATCAGAGATCCCAGACACTACCACGGTGTCTTTTCACCAGCTTCCGTAAATTCAAAACAAAAGCCATGCTCATGTAAATGATCACCGGTGAGCCGATGGTTAAAAAAGAAGTATAAATAAAAAACAGGCGGATATTAGCCGACTTAATCCGGAGTTTTTCGCCCCAGTATTCGCACACGCCAAAAGCATGGTGTTCGAACAGCGTTTTTATTTTATCAACAGGGGATGTCATCTTATTTGCGGAGGATAGCAGTTCCGAGGCTGCAATTTAAGCATTTTTTTTCAGAACAATAGTTCTTATACAATCCAATGAGTGCCTGACCTTTCCAGGCATTTTCCACTTCTATTCCCAACCTCGACCATTCGGTGAGCAGGTGATTGACTTCGGATGGGATTCCCTGGAGGATGGAATATGCTTGAACTGAGGCTTTTTCGTCGCCCATGGTCTTGCCATAATAGAATAGAAACGGGGCAATGGTATTGATCAGAATATTTTTAACCGAAGTATCACCCAAATGGCGGAAGGCGAAACGGGTGGTTTTATCGAATACAAAATGATTGCACCAATAATGGGAGGCCCTGACCTGAAACAGGTTCATAATGCGGTGCATATCATCTATTTCGCGGATCAGCTGAAACGATACCCTACCCGAAACCCAAATGGATGCAAATTGGGAAATTCGCAAAGTCGGGAAGTTGGCGGGACGCATCCGCAGTTGTTTCCAGATATGGCGGTCTAGGGGCATTAAACCATATTTTTTCGCCAAAAACCGGTATTCTGCCTGTAAGGCTTTGGGGTAATCATCCTTAAATTCATCTTCCAGAAATCCGGCTTGCCCGAACAGCAGAGCTTCCACCTGCTGCAGCTGATCGGCATGTTTTAGCAGCAGCTTCCTTGGC
>CAUJFJ010000159.1 GCA_963169675.1 Bacteroidota bacterium | reverse complement strand
CCTTCAAATTAAAGTACCAGACATCAAGATCACCTACTCCTCCGGGTTTCAACCCAGAAACATATCCTGTTCGGGCATTTGCAGAGAGTGTGAAATACAAGTCATCATCGGTAGTATTGAATGGATACCCAATATTCACCGGTTTACTCCATGCTTGTGCAGGATCAGGTTGTGAAGTCATGAAAATATCGTAACCACCAATACTATTATGTCCCTGAGATGCGAAAAACAAAGTGGTTCCATCATGCCAGAGAAACGGACTGTCCTCATCAAATTTTGTATTCACTTCGGAACCCAGATTTACCGGCACTCCCCATTTTTTAGTGGAGTCTTGTTCTATCATAAAAATGTCTTTACCACCTAAAGTGCCTTTCATGTTTGCAGCAAAGTAAATACGCTTTCCATCTTGTGAAATACAGGCACCGGTCTCGAATTGTTTTGTTGCCAATGATTCGTCGAGAAGTTCAGCCTTCTGCCATGCTTTACCTTGAAGCTTGGATAAAAAGATATCTCCGGAGGCATCTCCACCTTCTTTGTAGATCAGTAATTTATCACCATTACTATTCATTCCGGTACAAATATCATACGCCTCTGAATTCAGATTGATACCTGGATTTTTAGCTTTTGACCAGGATGTATCTCCTTTGGCAGAAGTATAAATATCAGCTATTATTTCACCAAATCCATCAACGATTCCACCCATATTGCCTTTGCGGTTGGAAGTAAAATAGAGGACAGTATCTAAAGCCATTGAAACCGGAGAATAGTCAGCAGAAACAGAATTCACCTGCTTACCCGGATTTTTAAAGCTCACTTCAACAGGCTTTTTGATTGCTTCTTTAGCATTGTAGCAATATTCAACATGCTGATCGAGATTAAATTTGGGATTTACCTGTCCTTTGTTAACTTCCTTATATTTTTCGAAAGCTTCAATGGCTTCATCAAATAAGTTGGCAATCAGCAATGCTTTTCCCATCTGATAATATAAATCTTTGGGGGCATCTTTTTTATCACCGGCTTTTACGAAATATTGAATTGCTTTGGACTTGTCAACATTACTATACAGATAACACATACCTGTTTTGTAATTGTAATCCATGTCCTCGGAATCATAATTCACTAATTTCAGATATTGCTCCAGGGCGCTTTTGTAATTGGCATCCTTATACATATCAGCCGCCATTTTTTTCACTTCACCAACCTGATCTTTGGTGATAGTTACCACTGGTGCCGGCTTCTTTGACTGAGCGAAACACATAGTTGTAAATGCAACAAAAACAAGCAGCAAAACTGATGATGAAAGAGATATTTTCATAGCTGATAAAAGTTTAAATTTAGATTTCTCGGTTAATATCAAATTGTTCCAGGTAATCGGCAACACGACGCACAAAACTTCCTCCTAATGCTCCATCTACAACTCTGTGATCGTAAGAATGAGAAAGGAACATCATGTGGCGGATACCTAAAGTATCACCATACGGAGTTTCGATTACTGCCGGTTTTTTACGAATGGCACCAACAGCCATGATGGCAACCTGAGGTTGATTAATGATAGGTGTTCCCATCACGTTACCAAAACTACCTACATTGGTGAGTGTGTATGTTCCACCCTGAATTTCATCAGGTGATAACTTACCTGCTCTGGCACGGTTAGCTAAATCATTCACCGATTTGGTAAGTCCCAGTAAATTCATCCGATCTGCATTTTTAATTACGGGAACAATCAAATTTCCGGAAGGCAATGCAGCAGCCATTCCAATATTTATATTTTTCTTAATAATTAGATTGGTGCCATCAACAGAAATGTTGATCATTGGGAAATCTTTAATTGCCCTTGCAATAGCTTCAATAAATATCGGTGTGAAGGTGATTTTCTCTTTTTCGCGTTTTTCAAACTGACCTTTAACCTTATTGCGCCACATCACCAAATTGGTAACATCCGCTTCAACATAAGAAGTAACGTGAGGCGAAGTGCGCTTCGACATCACCATATGTTCAGAAATTAATTTACGCATGCGATCCATTTCCACGATCTCAGAATCGCCGGAGACAGAAATTGCCGGAGTAACTTTAGCAGGTTCAGCAGCGGCAGGTTTCGATGGTTCAGATGCCGGTTGTGATGCTGTTACAGGAGCAGTGGTCTGCTGTGGAGCCGACTTTCTGCGTTCCAGATAAAGCATTACATCTTTTTTGGTTACCCTGCCCTCAGCACCGGTGCCGGGAATACTATCAAGTTCTGTTTGGGAAATCTTTTCTTCAGAAGCAATGGTTCTGACTAATGGAGAATAAAAACGGCCTTCTCCCGAAACCACAGGTGCCGGAGAAGTTGCAGCTACTGGTGTTGCGGCTACTGGAGCAGTAGTTGAAGGGGCGCTGACTGCAGTTGCTGCTGCAGGAGCCGGAGTTGAGATTACCGGTGCATCACCGCTTCCATCACTGATGATAGCGATTACACTTCCCACCTGGACTACATCACCCTCATTAAAAAGCCTTTTTACCAGTATTCCGGCAGCTGTTGAAGGCACTTCTGAATCAACCTTGTCGGTAGCAATTTCAAGAACCGACTCATCTGCTTCAACCCGGTCACCTTCATTTTTAAGCCATTTAATAATGGTTGCTTCGGCAACACTTTCACCCATTTTGGGCATTTTCATTTCCACCTGTGCCATAAAATATTGAAATTGAATGAATTAATAACTGAATCATGTAAAATAAAGTGCTCAAAGTTAAGGAAATATTACTGGTTTAGCTTGTTAGATCTTTTGTTTGTTGCCTACATTCCAAAGACAAGACTGCTCTTTGCTGTAGGAAGGCAGTAAGGTTCTTTAATTTTGGGGTTAGATAGTTTGTTTTTGTAAAAAGTCCAGCCTGGCGTCCGGCATGGTGGAATTAGAAAAGTGTTAGGCAGACCTCAATTAAGATAGAATATTTTTTTTCAGCAGAACGTTTTTGTAGGGATAAGTAACTACCAATGGAAAACTGTAAATTTTATGACAGCAATTTCAGTGAAACGGAAAAGATTTTTCAATCAATGATGAACTTATGATTGGATATTTCATTCTGGAATTTAAGTTGGATAAAATAAACTCCTGAAGGCATAGTGCTTAAATCAATTTTGTGACCATTTACTTTTTCCAATTGTTTACTTAAAATTTGATGACCTAAAATATCATAAATAGTAATTTCCGCAGATAGAATATCTTTATTGCAATTCAATTCTATCCATCCTGAGGATGGGTTTGGATGAATCAAAAGTTGGGTATTTTTATTGGCATTTAAAACCTCTGGTGAATCGGTTGTAATTGATTGCCACCAAACACCATTGCTGGTTGCAGCTAAAAGAATGCCTGCATCCATAGAAATATCGTTTGATTTTAAATAATCCAGGCCTGCACTAAAGTTTTGCCAACTGACTCCCATGTCTGTTGATTTGACAATCCCTCTGGAACCGGCTGCATACATCTTATTAACAGAATCAAAAAACAGGTCATTGCAGTGAGCAGCATTGGGCCAACCTACAGAAGCCTGAGCCCAATTACTGACCAGACTTGATGACCGCCAGATCAATGAACCACCTGCGAATACAAAGTTATTAGCAAAACAAGATGTTACAACTGAAGATGAAACAGTAGTGGTTGGGATAGCAGTGAAAGTAGCCCCATTATCACTTGAATAATATGCAAAAGGGCCCGTTCTTGCACCTGCCATGATTTTGGAATTTTGTTTTGAGAAAGTTAAACAACCTCCTGGGAAAGTCATTGCTAAACTCCCCCAATTCGTACCTCCATTATTTGAATAAGCAATATAAGGAAAATTACTCCGTGAAACATAGACTATGGTATCATAAATCGTGATTGAATTAATTGGACCATTCATCATAGCAGCCACCGAATCCCAGGTAAATCCAAAATTGTCGGATGTGAACAATCCGCCATTGGTTCCTACAAATATTTTTGTACCCAAGGAAGCAATACAATTTATGTATGGCCTGGTTAATCCTATGTTTGAGCGATTCCAATTGAGCCCCCCATCACTAGACATGAAAATTCCATCGCCATTTGTACCTGCATACAAAATATTACCCTTTGCTAGAATTGCAGATACTTCTCCTTTCATTCCTGTAAAATCATTCACCCATGAAAGTCCATTATCAAATGACCTAAATACTCCTGCACCAACAGTACCAACATAAAAAATCGAATCAACATACAAGAAAGATGAAACATTAATAAAAATGGGTAGATTTGTATTGTATACTGAAGTCCAATTTATTCCATTATTCGTTGATTTTTTAATGGTTCCTCCAAATGTTGCCATAAACAAATCTGATCCATGAATGTGAGCAGCCCGATGGTATGACCCTGCTGTAGTAATCCAGGTTTTACATGTATCAAATGAAATATAAGAATTGCCCGTATTACAGGTGACAAGTACTTTTGAGGAATCACCTGCAAGGGATGTGAAGTCAAATCCTGCTAACCCTGAATTTGAAAGAGTCCATGTGTTTCCGAAATCATTTGAAACTAAAATTCCAACAGCAGGGACGCACACTAATAAAATATTTCCAAAGCTTTCGATGGCAACAATATTCCCACCAGTGAATCCTCCTGCTTGATTCCAAATGTTTCCCTCATCATTGGAAACATATAATCCATGAGCCTGGGTACCAACAAAAATTAATGAATCAAAACTTAAAATTGAAGTAACAATGGGATCAGCAATTCCAGTATTCGCTTCACTCCACGAAAGACCATTATCTGAAGATTTATATAAGCCATCTCCAGAGGTACCTACAAACAAATTTTGATCAGTACACGCAAATGCTAATATATTAAGATCCGGCAGACCATTATTGAGTCTTGTCCAGGTGTTTCCACCTTTTAAAACAGTGTATAAACCCGATTGAGTGCATGAAAAAATGGAACTATCATTTGATGCAAGTTCATTGACCATGCCACCACCATATGGTCCATTAAAAGGCTGCCATTGAGCAAAACATGGATTTGAATGAAAACCTAAAAAAAGAAATATCCAAATAAAGGATTTATTAAAGTGATTTCTCATATTGATCATGTATCTGAAATGGCACTTAGTTAAATTCATTAAAAAATAACAATATATGGTTTAAGGCTTACAATAAATTAGCCTACATCAGAATAACGAAGCAAGAAATTTCTAATTTCATTGTACAACAAATCTAATATAAGATATAGAATCAGAGGATATCTTCAAAATATAAGTTCCAGAAGACAATCCTGTATTTGAAATGAAGAGTGAACCGTTTTGCATTTCTTCTGAAGACCTAACCACTCGGCCCGATAAGTCTATCATTTCAATGGAAATAGCTTCGATACCTTTTCCAAGGTATCTCAACCAAGCACCATTGCTCATAGGGTTCGGTGACAAACTAAATAAGGATGCTTCAGTACTAAAATAACCAATGCCTAAAAAATTATCACTCAAAGTGGTTAATGTAGTGTTGGTGACTATAGGCGAATTCAAATCAAAATAAATATAAGCCGTATTATTCACTTCCGTTGGATCGGGATTAGTCGAAAGCCCTTTGATCCTGTAGGAGACAAAACCATGACTACCGGGTTCATTGACATTGCTATCAGGCAATAAAATATTGTTGAACCGGAAAGTAACTTCACCAGACGGAGTATAAGTTACATCCACAGGGTGAGAATGACCTGTGATGCTAAGAGTATTTCTATCCAGTGCCGCATCCAGTGTATCCACAATCACAACGGTAAATGCTGTGTCGGTACCTGTATTTTGAAAACGAATCTGATAGTTGAGCCAGGAATCCATTTCAACAAAATGAGGAGCTCCAACACCTGCGGGATCGACGTTTTTGTCGTTGGGATCATAGGAACATGTAACCACCTGCGGAAAGTCATGTGAATAATTGCCCAGGAAACCGTAAGCATCCGAAACCGTTGCAGTAGTTGTGCAGTTCATTATCGTTCCTGCAGCCGGTTCAGTAAGTGTAATTATGGGACTAAATTGAGCACCGGGAAGAAGATTTGTTATATTAAAAGTATAAGAA
>CAUJFJ010000158.1 GCA_963169675.1 Bacteroidota bacterium | reverse complement strand
AACTAATTCCTTTAAAAACACCACATCACTTTTAGTAATAGTTGGCAATGGGAATAATAATTTCTTTCCTCCAAAAATTGGAGTGGTTAATGCATACAAAATATTTTCGCCATTCTTACCAAGCTCTGTAGAAATGTAAATTCCTTTGGCAGTTAACAGTTGTTTACAAACTCCGAAGGAACTCTTTCCTACTGCATCAAAAATAAAATCATACTTCACATTTGTTTTAGTAAAATCCTGGGTTTGGTAATCAATAACGACGTCAGCGCCTAAAGACTTTACCAAACCAACATGAGCTGAACCACATACAGCTGTAACGTTTGTCTGGAAGTGCTTTAGCAACTGTACAGCAGCAGAACCGATTGCTCCGGTAGCCCCATAGACCAAAACATTTTGTCCGGGTTTGGTCTTTGCAGCTCTAATGTCTACTAATGCATAATGACTCCCCTCTGTCAAGGCAGCTGCTTCATCAAAAGATAATTCATCGGGAATAGTATCAACAGCATCTGCTTCAGCTATTGTCAGGTATTCGGCATGGCCGCCAAATTTTTGATCATTGAATCCAAATACACGATCACCTTTTTTGAATAAGGTCACACTTGAACCGGTTTCTTCCACAACACCTGCAAATTCACACCCGAGGATAGGGAATTTAGGGCGCAGCAATCCACTGAAAAATCGCGAAACAAAATACTCCGCACTTCGAAACCCGGAATCAGTACGGGTTACTGTAGAGGAAAACACTTTTACCAGAAGTTCATTTGGTTTTGAGATAGGTTGCGGGAGTTCAGCAATGGTGACAACGCTGGGAGGACCATATTGGGAATATACTGCTGCTTTCATTTTTCTATTGACTGCTATTTAAGAATACCCCGAATTTAAGAAAATTTTGTGAAATATAAAATCCTATCAGACATCAATCTTAACATTCCTGGCCTTAATAATCACCCCCTCCATATAATGGCGTCCAGGTGGAATAATTTGACTCATTTCATGGGTAAATGACTTCCAATCATTTTTCAGTTTAGGTGACAAAACGGCTTTGACTTTTCCTTGAATAGTCAATAATTCTGATAACAGCACTTTAAAATTAACCGGGCTAACAAAACGCTGATGCTTTAAACTATTAGCATGAAAAATCACTTCTATTTCAAAGCCGAGTTCTACTAATAAACTAGTCCAGTTACTCAAATGTGTGTATTTTGCATTTGCCTGAATAATGCCAAAAGCCTTTTTACAATCGAGGTTAATTTTTTCAGTTTCTTCCCTGGTTACAGTATCGAGCCAGATAGTTTCATTAAAAATAAGTTCACCATTATGTTTCAGCAAGCGCTTTATGTCAATCAAAATATTTTTTAGGTTATCATCTTCCTGAATAGCTAAAACGGATTCAGCAAATATCTTGTCGAAGGAATTTGAATCATCAGGGAAATTCTGGCCGGGCTGAATGAGTTTCAATTTCACATTTTTGTCAGCAGAACAAAATTTCAATCTTTTAGCTGCAGCTTCAAACATAACAGGTGAAGCATCATAGCCTGTAAATGAAGTATTATTATAAACCGAAGATAAGTAGGTAAGAGTTGCGCCGGTTCCGAATCCTATTTCCAAAATAGTTTGCCCGGGTTTACAATCGAGCAATTCAATTATTTTAAGTGTTGCGGCCCTGCCTCTGGCATGAATGAAAGCGCCATTGATTTGACCAAAATAATTCAGGATATGATTTGACATGCAGGAAGAATGGATTCACAAAGATTTGTAAAAATCGATAATAAATACCTAATGTTTGACGATTTTTTTCACCTCTTGAATATGCTCGCCGCTCAAACTTAATATGTAAACACCAGCTTTATAGTTATTCAAATCCATCTTGTAGTGAAGTTTACCTTTAGTCAATATTTCTTCAATTTCATAAATCAATCTGCCATTTATATCCCGCAAAGTTATGGTTACTTTAGCATTTTCCTGATCAGAAGAATTGAAATCCAGAAAAATATAACTTTCTGATGGATTGGGGTAAGTTCTGAATTCATTTAAACTTAGAATTTCAATATTGCCTGTTGAATTAGCATTATCCATTACCCACAATTCCCGACCATTTACAGGGTCATTTGCGTTAAAGAAGACTTTATTAAGAGCTAATGAAAAATATTCAGCATCGCATCCCTGAGTGTTACCGGGATAAATCTCCATTACTTTAATGGTTCCTCCGTTTGTTCCATTGCTTTTCCATAATTCCAAATTATTGGTGTATGAACTTGGATTTAGAGGATTATCGTTGGCGATGAAATAAAATTCACTTCCAATGCTGAAAGGTGAATAAAACGGATAACCGTAATATCCGAATTGACCCGCTGTTGACAACCCACCTAAATTTCCCGGAGCAATTTCCTTAACAAGTTCTGTACCTGAAGTTGAACCATCCGTTTTCCATAACTCACGCCCTGAAACATTATTATAAGCTGAAAAATAAAGAGTACCATTGATTGCATTAAAATCGTAGGGATCGGAACCGTCCGTATTTCCTGCATAAATATCTTTGACCATCATGGTTCCTCCTGGTGTTCCATCACTTTTCCATAATTCAAGATCGTTAGTGTAGGATGAGGGTGAATAGTTTGCATTACTGTTTGCAGTGAAATAAAAAGTGTTACCAGTTTGCCAGACTACCTTAAACGAGTGAAAATAATACCCAAATTGTTGGGCAGTAGTGAAGCCCCCAACATTCCCGCTTTTAATATCTTTTACCATTTCTGTCCCGCCATTAGAACCATCCGTTTTCCACAGTTCTCTCCCATACAAATTGCTTGTTGCAGTAAAATAAAGTGTCCCATTAATAACTGTAAAATCAGATGGATCTGAACCATACAAATTCCCTGCATAAATATCCTTTAGCATGACTGTACCTGCATCTGTTCCATCACTTTCGAAAAGTTCAACATCATTAGTGTAAGATCCACCTGGTGCTGAAGCCCAACTGTTTGCAGTGAAATAAAATTTATTCCCGAATTGCCAAATCACCTGAAACACAAGCGGATAATATGCAAATTGAGAAGAAACTGTAAATCCTCCTACATTTCCACTGATAAGATCCTTAACCATTACTGTTCCGGTTCCGGTTCCATCAGTTTTCCATATTTCCCGACCTGCGGATGCACTTTCAGCTGTAAAAAATAATGTTCCGTTGATCAATGTAAAATCTGCAGGGTAAGAACTGTTGGTGTTACCTGAATAAATATCCTTAACCATTGAAGTGCCTCCATTGGTACCATCACTTTTCCACAACTCTATATCATTCGTATAGGAGCCACCAGGAGTAGATGGATTATTATTTGCAGTAAAGTAAAAATCGGATCCATTTTGCCACACAACATTAAAATAATGTGTATCATAAATAAATTGTGAGGAAGCTGAAAATCCGCCAACAGAACCCGGTTTGATATCTTTAACTAAATAAGTACCACCATTCGTACCATCAGATCGCCATAGTTCACGACCCTCATTTGCTGTAATAGCCGTAAAAAACAAAGTACCGTTTATGTCTTTGAAATCGATTGGATAGGATCCAGATGTATTCCCGGGATAAATATCCTTTACCATCATTGTACCTGCGGAAGTCCCATCACTGACCCATAATTCGATATCATTTGTATAGGAACCACCTGGATTTAGTGCTGCACTATTGGCAGTAAAATAAAAATTATTCCCATTCTTCCATACCACATTCAAAATTAAATCATAGTATCCAAATTGTCCGGCTTCCGAAAATCCGCCAACATTACCACTAATAATGTCATGAACCATTTCCGTTCCGGCACTTGTACCATCTGTTTTCCATAATTCACGTCCATGGGCCGCTGTATATGCTGTAAAATAAAGTATTCCATTTATTTCGAAAAAGTCTCTTGGATCAGATCCATTTGTATTCCCTGGATTAATATCCTTTAAAAGAACAGTCCCGGATGTAGTTCCATCGCTCTTCCAAAGTTCAATATCATTTGTAGTTCCACTACCCGGATTTAATGCAGCATTGTTGGCTGTAAAAAATATTTCATTGTTATGCTCCCATACAATAGTAAATGGATGATAATAGTATCCAAACTGGCCGGCTGTAGTGAATCCTCCTATTGCTCCGGGAATGATATCTTTCAACAGGTTGGGGGTTTGGCTGTACCCTGCTGTGCAAGAACACAACAGGTAAATGATAGGAAGGAAATTTTTCATCTTTTTCTATTTTCAATTTAAATGATACCTGAATTTATTTATCAATATCAAGGGCCCAAATAATGCTACAATATAAGATAATTTGTTGCAGAAATAAATTTGTAGAAATAAGCGATGTTATCCAATGAATAAAATACCCCTTTCAGCGAATTTTCACGGACCAATATGTTAACAGTAACCGGTGTTTCATGAAGCGTCATTTTAATTAACAACTCCTTGATAATACACAAAGCAATATCAACTATCTGTTTTCCAATATGTTAAATCATATTCTTTAAAAGAAAATAATGTGATCGAAATACCATAATCAGGTTTTTTGCCAGTCTCAAACATTTATCTACTTTTAACCATCAGTTCGGTGGAATTTTTACCGGTTGTTATATTTCACATAAATCTCTAAAAAAACTTACCATGAAAATTTTAAAGAACATCTTCCTTGCTCTTATTAGCATTGTTGCAGTGTTATTACTGGTTGCATTGTTTACTAATAAGGAGTATCATGTAGTCAGAAATGTTACTATCAACAAATCTCCAACTGAAGTATATGACTATATCAAATATCTGAAAAATCAGGACAACTACAGCGTATGGAATCGTAAAGATGCGAATATGAAAAGAGAATACCGTGGTACAGATGGAACTGTTGGTTTTGTTGCAGCGTGGGATAGTCAAATGGATGAGGTTGGAAAAGGTGAACAGGAAATTATAAAATTAGAAGAAGGCAAACGAATCGATTTAGAATTGCGATTTATAAAACCTTTTGAAGCAACTGATAACGCTTTCATGACAGTAACTCCTTCCGGGGAAGGTGCAACTGATGTGGCATGGGGATTCGATGGTAAGATGCCTTACCCTATGAATCTAATGCTGTTATTTATGGATTTTGATAGCATGTTAGGTCCAGATCTGGATGCAGGTTTAAAAGATCTGAAAGCCATTCTGGAAAAATAAAAATTAAACTCTTATTTGCTCTAACAGAAAGGATTCATCACCTCAGATGAATCCTTTTTTGTATATTTACAGCTTATTTAAATTATGCATTCGGAAATAAAATACTGGTTCTTAAGAGATCATAAACTCTTTCGGGTGCTTAGCAATGATCAGCTGAAACAACTTTGCGTTATTACCGGATTCAAAGAAGGTAAAAAAGGTGACATCATTTATTTTTCAGATTCAAAAGAGCCCCGCATTTATTTTCTGAAAAAAGGAGCCATTAAAATTTCTGAAGTCGATGTCAATGGCAATGAAATCACTAAAGAAATTATTCAAAAAGGTGATCTGTTTGGAGAACTTAGTCTGGACACTACAATCGCCAACAATGAATTTGCGCAGGTACTCACTAACTCCGTGACTATATGCAGTTTTATGCTGAAGGATTTCGAAGCGTTAATGGAGCAACATCCCGACCTCGCACTTTCCTACACGAAGTTAGTCGGCTTGAAATTTAAAAAACTCAAAAACAGTTACTCCAATCTTGTTTTTAAAGATGCCCGAAGCCGGTTGATTCAATTCCTCAAGGATTGGGCAGCACGTGATGGAAATGAAACTTTGGATGCTATTGTAATAGAAAATTATCTTACGCAGCAGGATATTGCCCATATTATTTGCACTACCCGACAAACTGCAACCCAGCTTTTAAACCAACTGGAAACCGAAGGTCACCTGAAGTATGACCGTAAAGAATTAGTCCTGGACAAACAGTTTGTCCTTCAGAATTGATCGTTTTTAGAGCGTTTAGCCCGTTTTCTTAGCTATTTTTCTTCGAAAAGTCCTGCTAAAGTGCAATAATTGCGGTTTTGTCATTTACCCGACATTATAAGGCTGGTTGCGACGTTACTTTTGACACATTAATTCATACAACCATGAAAAAACACCTCATTATCACAGGGCTTTGCCTACAAACATTTATAATTCCCGGCTTTGGTCAGGGCTGCAGTGACGCCGGATTTTGCACCATTGGGGCTCTTAAAGACAATGGGGCTGCTTCCGAACAAACTTATAATGCATCATTAGCAATAGGTGTTGGCCTTGGCATGGGCTTAGAAGCCACTTCATCAATCACTTCTTATCTTGAATACAATCATGCCATCACTTCAAAATGGAATCTTGGCGCAAAAATTACCGGGGGAATCTATGATGGTGATCTGGGTTCCAATGCAGGACCCGGAGATTTTTTCTTATCAGGTTCTTATAATCCTAAATCAACCGGCAATCATAAATTTTCATTCCTGGCCTCATTAAAAGCGCCTCTATCACCTTCAGATGCAAAAAATGATAAGGATATTCCATTGCCGATGGAATATCAATCGAGTTTAGGGACCTTTGATTTTATTGGAGGAATAAGTTATCTCTACAAAAACAAATGGGAAATAAGTACCGGATTACAATTGCCATTATCAGGTGCAAACGAGAATGAATTTTTACGATTCCCGTCTGATTCCATTGAAGGTGATTTTAATTCAACGAGAGAATTCGAAAGAGCCGGAGATGTTTTGCTTCGTGTTGGTTACAAGCTGCGATATATGGAAAATAAATTATTAATAAAGCCAAACATACTTGCCATTTATCACCTTGCTGAAGATAGTTACTCAGATGCATTTAATCAACGCAGGAAAATCGAAAATTCAGATGGACTGACCTTGAATGCAGGCATTATGCTCACCAGAGTTTTCAAGAACAATCATCAACTGGAAGTAATTGCCGCTGCGCCACTGGTAGTTCGCGAAGAACGTCCCGATGGATTAACACGTAGTTTCGTATTTAACATTCAATATCAAATACCATTATTCAAATCAAAAAAATGAAAACAACAGTAATCTTAATTGCTTTCCTGCTCCTTGCAGGGTTAACAAATGCTCAAGATGCAGAAAAACGAAAAAGTGCCTTTAATACCGAGAATGGTTTGGCAATATCCGGGTATGATCCTGTAGCGTATTTCAAATCAGGGAAAGCAATAAAAGGGAACCCGGCATTTGCAGTCCGTGCAGCAGGAATTACATATCACTGCTCTTCTGCTGAAAATAAAGAATTGCTATTAAAGAACTACAAATCTTACGAACCCGAGTTTGGCGGATGGTGTGCTTACGCGATGGGAAACACCGGAGAAAAAGTGGAAATTGATCCGGAAACTTTTAAAATCATCAACGGAAAATTATACCTGTTCTACAATGCATACTTCAACAATACTTTAAAGCTCTGGAATAAAAACGAAGCAAATTTACTAAAACAAGCAAATACAAACTGGACAAAATACTACTAATATGAAATCACCTGTTTTACTTTGGATATTGCGGATTATTCCGGCACTAATTATGTTACAAACACTATTCTTCAAATTTTCGGCAAGTGCTGAATCAGTTTACATATTCACCACACTTGGTGTCGAACCCTGGGGCCGCATTCTTTCCGGTATGATGGAACTGATTGCCGGAATTCTATTGCTGATCCCGGGAAAAACTGTTTATGGTGCAATTATTGGAGCGGGTGTTATGGCAGGAGCCATCATGTCGCACTTAACGATACTAGGCATTGAAGTCATGGGAGACGGAGGGCAACTATTTATCTATGCATTAATTACCTTTGTATGCTGTGCTATACTGGTATTTATAAACAAGGGACAATTATTCTCATTACTTAAGAAGCAATCATAATTATGAACTTAGTTGCTAACACCCGTTCTACCTTAAACGATTTAACCGACCTGATTCGAAAACTATCAATCGGAGAATATACCACCGGATGTGAAGAATTAGGAAATGCCTCCATTGGTCAGCACAGCAGACATATTATTGAGTTGTATCAGTGCTTAACAGATCAATATGCCTCGGGAACAATTAACTATGATTTGAGAGAACGTAATAAACTCATCGAAACTGATCCCGAAATGGCTATTTTATGCATCAGTAGGATATGCAACGAAATTGAACTTCCTGAAAAACCCTTGACTATGAAGTTTGATCATGGGGAAGGAAATACTACTATTGAAACCAATTTTACCCGGGAGCTGTTATATAATCTCGAGCATTGTATTCATCATCAGGCTCTCATTCGGGTAGCTATTCATAAGCTAACGAATATACAATTGCCTTCCAACTTTGGAGTTGCACCCTCAACCTTAATTTATCGTAATCAATGTGCACAGTAACTTTAGTTAGAAACGAAGGGAAAATAATAATTACTTCCAACCGTGATGAAAGAACATCGCGGCCGGCATCTCATAAACCAGAGATGCAATTGGTCGGAAACAAGAAATTACTTTTCCCAAAAGACCCCCTTGCAGGTGGAAGCTGGTTTGTAGTAGATGATGGCTCTAATGTTGGGGTATTGCTTAATGGTGCCGATAAACCCCATGCTATAAAGTCATCATACAGAATTAGTCGCGGAATAATTCTATTGAACCTTCTTGCTGCGCCTTCTCCAATAAATGAATGGCACAAAATAGATCTGACAGGAATAGAGCCTTTTACAGTTGTACTGACTCAGGGACAACAATCTTTTCAGTTGCGTTGGAATGAAATTTCAAAAGACCAGGTATCATTGGATGAAACAACAAATTACATTTGGTCATCCGCAACGCTTTACACTGAAGAGATAAGACAAGCACGGGCAAAATGGTTTAATACCTTCCTAAATGAATTTCCGGATGCAACACCTCAGCAGTTGCGTGAATTTCATAAATACACTAAAGGGAATGATCCTAAAAACGGACTTGTCATTAATCGCGATAATGTAGTGTTGACACAAAGCATCACACAGGCAGTTATCGAAAATAACAAAGTGGAATTACACCATGATGACTTGCTCACTTCTAATGCCTATACGAACTCATTGCTGATTGTATGAGTGCATCTTCATTGAAACTAAAGCTACATCAGCTATTTCATTGGGAATACTGGCCTTTTGGAATAGTTTATTTGCCCATCTATCTGGTGTGGATGTATTATGCATTTCGTTCCCGATCATTTTTTTTCGGGACAGCTTCCAATCCTACTATCACCAATGGGGGATTTCTGATGGAATCAAAAAAACAAATTTATGATTTGATTCCAGAACAATACTATCCGAAAACATATTATTGGAACAAGGCAATTTCTGTCGAAGAAAATTGCAGGAATGCAGCAAATAAAATCTCATTCCCAATGATTGTGAAACCTGATATTGGCATGCGGGGAATGGCAATCAAAAAACTCGAGGACATCCAATCGCTTCGCAACTATGCTTCACAGATGCCGGTTGATTTTATGGTTCAGGAATATATCAGCTATCCTTATGAATGCGGAATATTTTATGTGCGTATTCCGGGGACAGACAAAGGAAAGATTACAGGAATAGTCAGCAAAGAATTACTTGCAGTAACAGGAGATGGAAAGTCAACTATCCGGGAATTGATAATTGCAAATCCACGTTTTCATTTTCAACTGGATGCCATAGAAAAAATTATTGGCCGGGAAACCGAATCCATCCCCGCAAAGGGAGAAAATAAATTGCTGGTGCCCTTTGGGAATCACTGCAGAGGCGCCAAATTTATCGACGATTCAGCTGCTATTACCGAACAGCTTTCGAATACCATTGATGCCTTGTGTAAGCAAATCCCGGGCTTTTACTTTGGCAGGATGGATATAAAATACCAACATCCCGATGAATTAAAAGAAGGGAAGAATTTTTCTATCATTGAACTGAATGGAGCCGGCAGTGAGCCAACGCATATTTATGATCCCAAACATTCCATTTGGT
>CAUJFJ010000157.1 GCA_963169675.1 Bacteroidota bacterium | reverse complement strand
CCAACAACATAAGATCGCCTTTTTCATAATTCGGATTCAAAGCACCGGAAGCATTTGATACCATTAACTTTTGCACTCCTAAATGCTTCATCAACCTCACCGGATAAGTCACTTCTTTCATGGAATAGCCCTCATAAAAGTGAAACCGGCCAACCATCGCAACCACTTCCACTCCATTTAGTTTTCCAAAAATTAATCGCCCTTTATGTGACTCGACAGTTGAAGTTACCATTCCCGGAATCTGCTCGTACGGGATACTTATGGTCTCATCTATTTCTTTGGCCAGTCCACCCAAACCGGTTCCTAAAATAATCGCGACTACCGGTTTTGCTTTTAATTGATGTTCCAGAAAATGAACAGCTTCGTGAATTGGATCAATTACCATGAATTCAAATTAAGGGTGCTAAATTACAGAACACAGATGAAAAGATGGTCATTTACAATTAGGCATCCCGATAAATGAAACGTTTACAACTTCTTCCTAATAACCATTGTCCTCCTGTTTAGTTAATATTACCTTTGTAGTCAAACTACATATTATGTTACAAATTAATGTCATCAGAGATCAGAAAGAGGAAGTGATTACCCGTTTGGGAATCAAAAATTTTCCTGCAAAAGAATTGATAGATAATGTATTAGAAATCGACAGCCAACGACGCACCACTCAATCGGAACTCGACAACTTACTGGCTGCTCAAAATACCCTTGCAAAGCAGGTTGGCGATCTGTTTAAATCGGGCAAACAGGCTGAAGCAAATGACCTTAAAAACAAGAGTACTGCTTTAAAGGAAGAAAGCAAATTATTGGGAGACCGTTTGACGGAATTGGAAAAACAAATGAATGACATTTTGTACCGCATTCCAAACCTTCCTTCCATGGTAGTTCCTGCAGGCAAAACACCTGAAGATAACGAGATCGTATTTCAGTCGGTTACTACACTACCTGATCCCGGACCGGATGCACTTCCACATTGGGAGCTTGCTGCTAAATATGATTTGATCGATTTTGAACTTGGAGTAAAACTTACCGGCGCAGGATTTCCTGTCTACAAAGGTAAATGCGCGAAACTACAACGTGCACTAATCAACTTCTTCCTTAACCGTGCTTCAGAAGCCGGATATCTGGAAGTTCAGCCGCCAATTATGGTGAATGAAGATTCCGGTTTTGGTACCGGACAGCTTCCTGATAAAGAAGGCCAGATGTATCATGTTGGTATCGACAATTTATATCTGATCCCGACGGCTGAAGTACCTGTAACCAACATATTCAGAGATGAAATTCTGAGAAGTGAAGATTTACCAGTTAAAATGACTGCCTACACTCCATGCTTCAGAAGAGAAGCCGGTTCTTATGGTAAGGATGTAAGAGGTTTGAACCGATTACACCAATTCGATAAGGTTGAAATTGTTCAGGTGGCAAATCCATCCAATTCCTACCAGATACTGGAGGAAATGCGAAACTATGTTGCAGGATTAATAGGAGAATTGGGCCTTCCTTACCGTACTTTAAAATTGTGTGGTGGAGACATGAGTTTTGCCTCAGCATTGACTTATGATATGGAAGTTTGGTCGGCAGCTCAGAAAAGATGGTTGGAGGTTAGCTCCGTTTCAAACTTTGAAACCTTCCAGTCGAATCGTTTAAAACTACGTTATCGCGAGGGAAGCAACAAACCTCAGCTGGCTCATACACTAAATGGCAGTGCCCTTGCGTTACCTAGAATTGTGGCTGCATTACTTGAAAATAATCAGACACCGGAAGGCATTCGTATTCCAGCGGTGCTGGTTCCCTATACCGGATTTGATATAATAAACTGATGCTTGTAAGAAACAGTATGTTGGTATTAGTGCTTTTACTGCTTACGGCAGGAAAGATATCAGCGCAGCAAAGCGATGCAGATCTCGCATTGCAATATGCTTCCACCGGCGACTATGAAAAAGCAGTTGTTTATTTTGAGAAGTGGTACAACCGCGACCCCTACTCTTCTTATCCACAGTACCTGGCATGTTTAACCAGTTTAAAAGATTTCGAAAAAGCAGAAAAGCTGGTTAAGAAGCAAATTAAAAAACAGCCGGTGAATGCAACTTTGCAGGTTGATTTAGGGGGAATTTATGAATTGCAGGGAAAGCAATCCCTTGCGGATGATACCTACCGAAAAGCTATCAAATCGCTCTTCCCCGATATCCAGCAAATTTTGAATTTGGGAAATAAGTTTATTGAAATCAGAAAACTCGATTTTGCTGAACAAACCTTTATGCAGGGTCGACAACTTACCGATGCTAACTATCCGTTTAGTTTCGAACTGGCTGATGTTTATGCCCAAAAACAATTGCCTCAAAAAATGGTGGATGAATATCTTGGGGTATTGGAATACAATCAGCAATACCTTCAAAATGTGCAGGCAATTTTACAGAATAAAATTGCATTTGATCTGGAAGGCGGACTTTCACAAATTATCAGGACTTCATTATTGAGGAAAATTCAAAAATCGAGTGAATCTACTATTTACACCGAGCTACTTTACTGGTTGCTTTTACAGGAAAAAGATTTCGAATCAGCCTTAATTCAGGCAAAGGCTCTCGATAAACGCAACGACGAAAACGGATCCAGATTGATGGCTTTGGGTAATTTGTGTGTATCGAATCAGGAATACAAAACTGCTGAAGATTGCTACACTTACATTCTACAAAAAGGTAAATCGAATCAGAATTACATTGCTGCCCGTATGCAGTTAATTTATTCCAGAGATCAGCAAATTACTATTTCCGGAAATTATAATCCGGAAGCCCTTAAAAAACTGGAAGCAGATTATGAAACTGCAATTACAGAACTTGGAAAAAATCAAATTACGGCACCGCTGATCAGCGATTATGCACATCTCAAAGCTTTTCACTTAGGTAAAACCGAAGAGGCTATTTCATTGCTGGAAGAAACAATTGCCATGCCCGGAATTGCACCACAGTTCTCGGCAAAATGCAAACTGGAGTTGGGTGATATTCTCATTTTGACCGGTGAAATGTGGGATGCTTCTTTGTATTACTCGCAGGTCGATAAAGATTTTAAAAATGATGCCATTGGAAGGGAAGCTAAATTCAAGAATGCGAGGCTTTCCTTTTACATGGGTGAATTTGAATGGGCAGGTGCACAGCTGAATGTATTGAAAGCAGCCACATCGCAGTTAATTTCCAACGATGCCATGTCGCTAGGTTTGCTGATTATGGATAATCTCGGATTAGACAGCATTACCGAACCTTTGCTCATGTACTCGAGAGCCGATTTATATGAATTCTGCAACCGGAATGATCAGTCGATGGCTACATTGGATTCTATCTTAACACAATTTCCCGCTCATTCACTGACTGATGAAATTTGGTTCAAGCAAGCAGGCATTCAGGTTAAAAAGGGAAATTTTTCGGCGGCTTCCAAATTGTATATGGACATTGTAGAAACGTATCCTGATGACATTCTTGCTGATGATGCTTTGTATCGCTTGGCAGATCTTACTGAAAACAAATTACTGGATAAGGAAAAAGCGAAAACACTATATGAGCTATTGCTGACCAAGTTCCCCGGATCTTTGTATGCGGTTGATGCCCGCAAAAAATTCCGTATGCTTCGTGGTGACAGCCAGTTTCAGAATAATGCCCCTATCCTGCAGGAAAAACTTTAATTCAGCATTGTTGAAATGAAAATCGATCATTTTTCCTGATTGTTTTTCAAACTTGCAAAAACAATTCTTATCTTTCGTCTCAAATAAGTATTAGCATGATAATTTACAATGTCACCGTAAACATTGAAAATGATGTTCACGATGAATGGCTTAAATGGATGAAAGAAGAACACATTCCGGAAGTTGTTCAGAAAGGAAAATTCCTGGAAGGTAAAATAATGAAAATACTCACTGCTGATGATTCCGAAGGCACTTCCTATGCTATTCAATACACGGCCGCAACAATGGGTGATTACGAAAAATACCGGGATGAATTTGCTCCGGCACTACAACAGGAAGCTCTTAAAAGATATAAAGATAAATTTGTTGCTTTCAGAACGCTTCTTCAAGTGGTCTGATTATTTACTATGAAATTAAAACTACTGTTTCTGTTTTTATATTTAAGCCCTATGCATTTAAGTGCACAGGGACAAACCGAAGCAGTTTCCGTTTACAACAAAATGATGACTGCCATGCAACAGGTGCATTCCAGCTCATTTATTCTTGAAACAGAAGAACGAATTTTTGGAGAAACGAAGCATGCACGTTACATCGTTAAGTTGCAGGTTCATCCGTATCAGGTTTACGCCTATTCAATAACCCCAAATCCGGGCGCCGAAGCATTATATCTGGAAGGAAAAAACAACGGCAAAATTCTGATTAACCCTAACAAATTCCCCTTTATCAATCTTAGCCTGAGTCCAAACAGCATGCTACTCCGGAAAAACCATCAATACACCATGTTGCAGATGGGATTTTCGTATGTACATGAACTGCTGGCAGCATATCATAAAATTGAAGGTCCTGATTTTCTTAAAAGACTTAAAAGCGGTGGTGATATCAGTTTTCAAAATAGAAATTATCATGTACTGGAAATTAACAATCCGGAATATGCTATTGTCAATTACAAAGTGCTTAAAGGAGAAACTGTAACTTCTATTGCAAAAAAACTACATATTAACGATCATATTATTCTGGAATTAAATCCATCCATTGGCGATTACAGCGATGTTGATGCCGATGAAATTATTAAAGTGCCTTCAAGTTTTGCAAAAAGAATAATTTTATATGTTGACCCGAAAACATTTCTCCCTTATGTTCAAATAACATATGACGACAAAGGATTGTATGGCCGGGTTATTATGTCTTCTTTTGTTTTGAATCCTGCCTTTGGTCCATTAGACTTCTCCCGCAGCAACCCTAAATATCATTTCTAATGTCGACACCTGTAAGACCACTCAAGGCGCTTGGTCAGCACTTTTTGAACAGTCCGGAAACAGCAGCCCGTATAGCCGGGAGTTTAGTGGTGGATGACTCTTTTGATACATTGCTTGAAATTGGCCCCGGAACAGGAGTACTTACATCACTGCTTAAATTACATACCAGTAAGAATTTTTATTGCATCGATGTTGATCAACGGTCGGTAGAATATCTTCAAACAGCTTACCCGGAATTAACCGGTAGAATTATTGCCGGCGACTTTCTTAATCATTCACTTGATTTTCTTGGAACCGGAAATTTTGCAGTAATAGGAAATTTCCCCTACAACATTTCCTCTCAGATTCTCTTCAGGGTACTCGAAATGTACAAAAGGGTACCACAGGTGGTAGGGATGTTTCAGAAAGAGGTTGCTGAAAGAATTGCATCACCAGCTGGAAGCAGAGACTATGGAATTTTGAGTGTGTTATTACAGGCACATTACGACATAGAATATCTTTTCACAGTACCACCTGAAGTATTCATTCCACCACCAAAAGTTCAATCAGGTGTTATAAGAATGACATTAAAAGAAAATCCGGAACTCCCTTGTGATCCGGTTGTTTTCAAACAGGTAATAAAAACCGCTTTTAATCAACGGCGGAAGACCATGAGAAATTCGTTGAAATCGATTTTACCTCTTGACACTTCAGAAGTGCCATTTTTGCAAATGAGGCCTGAGCAACTCGACTATACGCAATTTATATTGTTGACTCAGATCTTACAAAGATTAAGAGAAAACTCTTAAATTTTCATGAATTTCTTGTAGATAATTTGACTTTCAGTTTCAATCCTGATAGTGTAACTCCCTTTTGCCAATCCATTTACCGGCAGGCTGAAATCAGGCGAGGCTGTCATTTTAGATGCTGAAACTAATTTTCCTTCTAAAGAAATTATACTTATGAAAAGTGGCTGTCCGTTAAACGCCGACAAGTCGATATTCACATTTGAAATTACCGGATTGGGGTATAGATTAATTGATGCTTCGCTAACTATATCGTTAACAGACAGTGGAACATTAAATTCAATCAGATCAGCATTTGGAGAAGCTCCAGTTGCAAAACTCCCATCGTACAACACAGTAAAAGTGCCAGAGCCCGGATCGAAAGAAAAGGTAGTACCCAATGCATTCGCGCCACCGCTGATTGCATGACCATAAAGTTTCCCATCGGAACCAATAATTGGCGAGCCATTCGGATTTCGTCCGGTTGAAGCATCGAGATCATACAATTTCGTATAGGTGTTTCCGGAAATATCAAAACTAAAGATGACCCCATTATTCGAAGTTCCGCCTTGTTGTGTAAAACCATAAAATAAACCGGAAGTGCCCGATTGCACCATTGCGCCTGATGGTGCAGCACCATTTACACCATCGAAGTTGTGCAAAACGGTGTACACATTGCCTGTTGGATTGAAACTAAAAATCACGCCATAGCCTAGACTACCACCTCCAAATGCCATTCCGTAGAGTAATCCGTTGCTGGCTTTTATCAAACTACCAAAAGGGGTATATCCGGTTGCGAATAAAAAATTATGCACCACAAAATATTGGTTGGTTATTATGTCGTAGGTAAATATAATACCTCCTGAAAGTGGAACATTCCCACCATTAGTTGTCATTCCAATGATTTTATTTCCTGACTGAACCACATTCCCATTTGGTAAATTTCCATTACTCAGACCGAAGTCAATTATATTAACAAAAACATTCGTTACCGGATTAAATTGAAACAAAGTACCCTCATTGTTCAGACCTCCTTGTGCTGTCATTCCATAAAAATTCCCATCAGTAGCCAGGAAAAGACTTGCTCTTGGATAATACCCGTTGGAAGTATTAAATGTAAAAACGGTAGTGTATTGGTTGTTGAAAGGGTCGTATTTAAAAATGGTACCTTTCCCATTGCTCCCTCCTGCAACTGTGAGACCATAAAATGTATTGTTGGTATACAGCGTTAAGTTCCCTTGTGAGGAGCCTGCTCCCATATCATGAGCAATTGTAAAATCGGTTCCATCTCCATTTACTCTATAAATAGTTCCCTGCCCTAGTGAACCACCTAATTGCATGGTTCCCCAAAGACGTGGTGTTTGGGACATGGCAGGACTAAACAGGTAAAGACAGCTGAGGATGAGGAAATATTTTTTCATAGAATTAAATTAATAGTGCTCAGAATTTCAATGGCCTAAATTAAAAAATATGGAGGATAATCCTAAATATTCTCACAGAAATCGGATGAAAATGAATCGCAATTGAGCCAATAGACCGGAGGTAATTCCTAAAAAGTATTTTTGAATGAAAATTGCCTGAAATGATTTTGAATTTTTATGTAGCTAATTTGGGAAGTTTGATTACATTTGTGACAGTAAAAATTCACTCAAAGCTTGTTAGGTGAGGTTACTGAATGAAAAAAGGCTGCTGCCCGGAAATGTCGAGAGACGCCAATGGGTATAACAGGCATGGTCGGAATAAGGCTTTGCATAACGTAGCTTCCAGATAAAATCGGGATAAGTCATTCTGAACTAAAACTCTACGAGGGGCTTTTAGAGCGAAAAGAGATTGAAAGCTGGGAATTCCCTTATTGCAGGAATTATGCACTACACCCACTTTTAATTCCATATTTCGTCATGAAAGCCATTTATTAAGGTTGCTGCGAAAATGGAGTTCGAAACCATCAAATCTGATATTCAGGCGTTACTGGAAACCCGCAATATGCAGGGCTTAAAAGTATTGCTGGAAGAATGGCTTCCGGAGGAGATTTCTTTGCTTTGCGAAAGCCTTAATTTGGAAGATCAGATCAAAGTTTTTCAATGCATCGATCGCGACCGGGCCTTCCTGACTTTCGAAAATTTAGACATTAACGATCAGAAACTTTTAGTAGATGCGCTGCCTAACCGTTTAGTATCTCTCATTCTGAATGATATGTCGGCTGACAACCGAACTGCTCTTCTGGAAGAACTGGAGTCGGAACAGCTGAATAAACTTTTGAAGTTGCTAACTAAAAAGGAGCGCAAAATTGCCCTTTCGCTTTTAGGATATCCGGAGAATTCTATTGGTCGATTAATGACCCCGGAGTATATGACGGTGCGGCAAAGCTGGACCATCCGGGAAGTTTTGGAACACATCCGTGAGAATGGAGAAAGCAGTGAAACGCTGGATATCATTTACATTGTAGATGAAAAAGGCTACCTGATTGATGACATTAAAATAGGTGAATTCCTGTTGGCTCCTCTCGATGAAAAAGTGAGCGAGCTCATGGATGGCAAAAAAGTTTCGCTGTTGGTAACAGATGATGAAGAAGTAGCTATCAATGTGTTTACGGAATTCAACAGAGTGGCCTTACCGGTTACCGATTCCCATGGCATATTGTTGGGTATTGTAACCATCGACGACGTACTGGAACTTGCCAAAAAGGAAGATACCGAAGATATTCAAAAACTGGGAGGGGTTGAAGCTTTCGAAGAACCCTACATGGAAATGCCGGTTTTTAAAATGATTGGCAAAAGAGCACCCTGGCTTATCATTCTTTTTCTTGGAGAATTGCTGACAGCCTCCGCGATGGCTTATTTTGAGCATGAAATTGCACGGGCTGTTGTATTGGCATTATTTATTCCACTCATTGTTTCCAGTGGCGGTAATTCCGGATCACAGGCTGCAACACTCATCATTCGTGCTATGGCATTGGGTGAAGTCACTATTTCCGACTGGTATCGGATTATGAGACGTGAAATTGTCTCCGGACTTGTTCTTGGACTACTATTGGGCGTACTTGGTTTCACCAGAGTAGCAGCATGGTCAATGTTTACAGATGTTTATGGACCTCACTGGATGGCAATTGCCTTAACTATAGGATTTTCACTCACGGGTGTTGTCCTTTGGGGTAGCTTGATGGGTTCCATGTTACCATTGCTCCTGAAACGTTTAGGTGCCGACCCTGCAACTTCTTCAGCACCGTTTATTGCAACATTGGTTGATGTAACCGGATTATTAATTTATTTCTCATTAGCCGCGCTGATACTTTCCGGAACACTACTTTAGCAGGATGAAAGGAAGCATATTATTTATAGATTCAGTACATCAAATTTTACAGGATCGCCTGGAGGCTTCCGGATGGAAATGTATTAACGGCACGCAACTTTCCAGACCTCAAATACTGGAAACTATTCCTGCTTATTCCGGAATTGTAATTCGCAGCCGCATCAAAATTGATGCAGAATTTCTCGAGCAAGCAACTCATTTAAAATTTATTGCACGTGCCGGAGCTGGCATGGAAAATATTGATGTGGTTAAAGCAAATGAATTAAAAATCGTTTGCATTAACGCACCGGAAGGAAACAGAAATGCTGTTGCAGAACACGCTATAGGGATGCTGTTGGCATTGCTAAATAAACTGGTGACTGCCGACCAGGAAGTAAGGAATGGGATCTGGAAGAGAGAAGAAAACAGAGGTATTGAAATAGAAGGAAAACGTGTTACCATTATTGGATTTGGAAATACAGGAAGCAGTTTTGCCAGGAAGCTGTCAGGCTTCAACTGTGAAATTCAGGCGGTGGATCCCTATGTTGAAATTGATCGTAAAATTTTTCCGGGAGTGCGACAAATCACATTGACCGAAGCCATGTCAAATAGCGACATTGTTTCATTACATGTTCCATTGACCTCCGAAACAGAACATCTGGTAAATCTGGATTTCATTTCTAAATTTAAAAGTCCTTTTTATCTGATTAATACTTCGCGTGGTGCTGTGGTTTCCTTAAAAGCGCTGGTAACAGGTTTGCAATCTGGAAATGTTGCCGGAGCAGCGTTGGATGTACTTGAGCTGGAAAGTTCCTCATTTGAGAAAATTGAAAGCAACCATTCAGCAGATGCTTTTCAGAGTTTGATAAAACTGCCAAATGTAGTTTTAAGTCCCCATGTTGCCGGATGGAGTTTTGAATCACACCGAAAAATTTCGGAAGTGCTGGCAGATAAAATTCTGACTGAAAAATTTTAAGAAGAATATAAAAAAAGCCCCGGTTTGACCGGGGCTTTTTTCTTGAAATATTATTCGAAGTACGTTCTCAGTAATTTGCTTCTGGAATTGTGGCGAAGACGCTTGATTCCATTGTCTTTAATCTGACGAACTCTTTCTCTGGTCATTTCGAGTTTCATACTGATCTCTTCAAGGGTATGAGCTCTCTGGTGACCGATTCCGTAGAACAACTTCAGCACATCACTCTCTTTTGGTGGAAGAGTATTCAACGAGCGGATGATATCCTGCTGCATTGATTCAGCGATCATTTCGGTATCGGCAGAAGGTGAATTTGGATTCGATAAAACATCGAGCAAATTGCTTTGATCATCTTTGCTATCGAAAGGTGCATCAACTGAAACCGCACGTCCGGAAACTCCTAAAGTATCAGATACCTGTTCCTCAGACATTTCCAAAATCTGAGATAATTCCTCAGCACTTGGTTCACGTTCGTATTTCTGCTCTAATTGTACAAATGCCTTTTTAATTTTATTCAGTGCACCCAGTTTATTTAGGGGTAATCTGACAATTCTGGCTTGTTCTGCCAAAGCTTGTAAAATTGACTGACGGATCCACCAAACGGCATAGGAAATAAATTTGAATCCTTTGGTCTCATCGAACTTCTTTGCTGCTTTAATCAAACCAAGATTGCCCTCGTTAATTAAATCGAGAAGGCTAAGGCCTTGATTTTGATACTGCTTAGCAACAGAAACCACGAATCTTAAATTGGCTCTGACTAATTTATCGAGGGCAGCAGCATCCCCCTGCCTGATTTTCTGGGCAAGAATTGGTTCCATTGAAGGCGCAATCATCTCTTCTTTGCCAATTTCCTGCAGGTACTTCTCGAGGGAAGCACTGTCACGGTTGGTAATGGAAGGGGTAATTTTTAGCTGTCTCATGAGTTTTTTAGGGTTTTAACTAATGTTTTTTTATGCAACAAAATTGATGCCACATGATCATTTGGTTTGCTACATGACAATGTAGCGTTAATTAGAATTCAACATTACAATTTTTAACCAGTTATTAAGTGAAAAATTGTGCTTTAACTGAACTTTTGTTACAGGATGTCAAATAGCTGTGTTTCCACAATAACAAGCTGCAATTAATATCTAAACAACAAGACGGTTAAATAGTTCTCATGGCTGCCTTAATATTTATAACGAACGAACAATTAATTGAATTTAAACAATAAAGATTTCAAATTGTTGTGAGTTTGGCCGAAAAGGGTTAAATTCGGCATCCCTTATTATCAATCAATTAGACTCAAAAAAAACAAAACCTCATATGAATCTAAAAATTTCAATGCTGTCGTGCCTACTTCTGATAGCAGCCACCACTACCCAGGCAACCACCAAGCCTAAGAATCAGC
>CAUJFJ010000156.1 GCA_963169675.1 Bacteroidota bacterium | reverse complement strand
GCTCCTTCAGCAGGAACATTAACTGCTGTAAATTCAACTGTATGTTTCGATGGTGGATCAGCACAATTGACTGCAACAGCTAATGGCAATGCAGTTGTTCCTGCAGGCTATCAAACTATTTATGTGTTGACTTCAGGTGCAGGTCTTGTTATCGAGCAAGTAAATGCAACTCCTGACTTCACAGTTTCAGCAGGTGGAACTTATACCATCCATACGTTAGTTTACAATCCAGCAACTTTGGATCTAAGCATCGTTACTCCAGGTGTTACTACCGGGTTTGATGTAAACGGATTATTAGTTCAAGGCGGTGGAACCATTTGTGCATCATTGGATGTTGCAGGTGCAGCATTCACGATTGAAAATCCTTTTGCAGGTACTTTAACTCCAAAAGTTGCAACATCATGTTCTAATGGAAATCCGACAACACTTGAAGCTTTAGCTTCAGGAACTGCTGTAGTGCCTGCAGGTTACCAGGTGATTTACGTTTTAACTTCAGGAGCCGGTCTGGTAATTGAGCAGGTAAATGCAACTCCTGTATTCAATGTTAGCGGAAATGGAACTTATACCATTCACACTTTGGTTTACAATCCTGCAACTTTAGATCTGAGCATCGTTACTCCAGGTGTTACCACCGGATTTGATGTAAACGGATTGTTAGTTCAGGGTGGTGGATCTATTTGTGCGTCACTTGATGTGGCAGGAGCTCAGTTTACCATTTCAAATCCACAAGCAGGAACTCTTACTGCAGCAGCTTCTTCAGTATGTTTCTCAGGAACCGGAACTGTAGTTTCAGCTACACCAAACGGTGATGCTAATGTGCCAGCCGGATATCAAACAATTTATGTATTGACTTCTGGTGCAGGTTTGGTTATTGAGCAAGTGAATGCTACTCCTTCCTTTACTGTAACAACAGCTGGAACTTACACCATTCATACTTTGGTTTATGATCCTGCAACTTTAGATCTGACAATCGTTACTCCAGGTGTTACAACCGGATTTGATGTAAACGGATTGTTGGTTCAGGGTGGTGGAAGTATTTGTGGTTCTCTTGATGTAGCAGGCGCTCCTGTTTCAATCGCTAATCCGGATGCAGGAACACTTACAGCTAGCAATATTAATCCTTGCAGTTCTGTAATTTCAGCAGTTGCTGATGGCAATGTGGTTGTACCAGCAGGATATCAGATTTTGTATGTTCTTACTTCAGGTGCAGGTTTAGTAATTGAGCAAGTTGGTCCAACACCAGACTTCACAGTTCCAACCGGTGGTGTGTATACTATTCATACATTGGTTTATGATCCTGCAACTCTGGATCTGAGCATTGTTACTCCAGGTGTTACCACCGGTTTCGATGTAAACGGATTGTTAGTTCAGGGTGGTGGATCTATTTGTGCGTCACTTGACGTTGCAGGTGCTCAGTTCAATATCGAGAATCCGAATGCAGGTACTTTAACTGCTGCTTCAAGTTCTGTATGTTTTACTGGTGGATCAGCAGTGATCAGTGCAACAGCAAATGGAAATGCATTTGTTCCTGCAGGTTATCAAACAATATATGTTTTGACTTCTGGTGCTGGCCTTGTAATCGAACAAGTTAATGTTACTCCATTCTTTACTGTAACTGCTTCAGGAAACTATACCATCCATACCTTGGTATACGACCCTGCAACACTTGATCTGAGCATCGTTACTCCTGGTGTTACCACCGGATTTGATGTGAACGGATTATTGATTCAGGGTGGTGGAACTATTTGTGCATCACTTGATGTTGCAGGTGCTCCAATATTCGTAGGAAATCCATCAGCAGGAACAATAAGCAATAACGGATTATTCCGTTGCCTTCAAGGTGGAACGGCAACACTGAATGCTACTCCAAATGGCAATGCAATTGTCCCTCCGGGCTTTAGTACCATCTATGTATTGACAAGAGGTCAGGGATTGGTAATTCAGCAAGTGAATGCAGTTCCGGTATTTAATGTTAGTCAAATTGGTTTATACCGAATTCATACCCTGGTATATGACCCAGCAACTTTAAATCTTGGAATAGTTGTTCCCGGAACAACAACAGGATTTGATGTAAATGGATTGTTAGTTCAGGGTGGCGGAAGTATTTGCGCTTCATTGGATGTGACCGGTGCTCCATATATAGTTCTCGGACCTATTATCTGCAGCATCTTTAATCTGGATAGTCAGGTTGGAAATGATATCAGCGCTGAAACAATGGAAGCAATCAGACCATACCTTGAAAGCGGAACAGATGCAGTACTTTTTGATATAAGTGTATATCCAAATCCTGCAAGTGATGTATTGAATGTAGAATTCAATTCTAATCTGTCTGGTACCGCGTCTGTGATGATCTATAACAGTGTTGGTCAGTTGGTAGTTGAAAAAGCATTGAATATCAATACAGGTTTCCAACAATCTAACATGGATGTATCTGAACTGCCTTCCGGAAATTATTTGATTCGGGTTTCAACACCTGAAGGCTACAGTACAAAAATGTTTCAGGTTAGTAAATAGTGTCGGGTTTTAGTTTGAAAACGAAGTTGCTCCGTAAAGCAGCCTCGTTTTTTTTTGTTTAATATTTCGAATAAATCATAATGTGCTTATATTCAGTAAGATACTAATGCTTTTGTATTTAGATTAAATAAAAATATTGTATCTTTGCACCTATGAAAAGTGTAGCAGAGCAGGAAGCTGAGATTATTGAGAATTTCGAACTATTCGATGAATGGACCGATAAGTACCAATACATTATTGAGCTGGGCCAGAAATTACCCCCTTTGGATGAGCAATTTAAAACAGATGACCGAAAGATTAAAGGTTGTCAAAGTAGTGTTTGGCTCAATGCGTATGAAAAAGAGGGGAACGTTTTTTTTGATGCCGATAGTGATTCAACTTTTGTAAAAGGTGAGATTGCATTGTTGATTCAGGTATTATCAGGACAATCACCTGACGCAATTGTAAACGCACAACTTGGATTTATTGATGCCATAGGATTGCGACAACATGTTGCTGTGACAAGAGCAAATGGATTAGCTGCAATGATTAAACAAATGAAGTTATACGCTTTAGGAATTTCATCCACAACAAAGCAACAACAGTAAAAAATGGAAGCTATAAAGACATTGGAAGAACGGGTAGTGGATGTGTTGAAGACTTGCTTTGATCCTGAGATACCTGTTAATATTTACGATCTGGGACTCATTTATGAAATCAAGGTTGATGAGGGCAATGATGTTAAAGTTAAAATGACACTCACTTCTCCGGCTTGTCCGGTTGCAGAAACTTTGCCACCAGATGTAGAACAAAAAATACGTGATATACCTGATGTAAACAAGGCTACTGTCACTATCACTTTCGACCCGCCCTGGGATAAAGAAATGATGAGTGAAGAAGCGCGACTTGAACTGGGGATGTGGTAATTGAAAATACAATGGATACAATCATCAATAAAGTTTCTGAAAGTGGTCTCCTGACAATTGATCCTGCTGATTTTTATACATCGGGTGAGCGTGCAGTCATTGATCTGAAGCCATTGCTGGTTGAGGAGTTTTTACTCCGGGAGAAAGATTTTCGTGAGTATGTTAAAGCAACCGACTGGTCGAAATACCAAAACACCTTTGTAGCCATTCATTGTTCCAATGATGCTATTATTCCGGTGTGGGCTTATATGCTTTTGACTGTAGCACTGGAGCCATTTGCAGCAGGCATATTTTATGGCACGGCAGCTGAAATGGAACAAATAATTTTTAAACAAAAATTAATGCAGTTTGACCCGGAGATTTACCGTGATAAAAGAATTGTTATCAAGGGTTGTGGCGATATTCATGTTCCGGAATCAGTATATATGGAACTTACAAGAATATTGTGCCCTGTAGTCAAAAGTATCATGTATGGCGAGCCTTGCTCAACGGTACCTGTTTATAAAAAATCTAATGTCTGATTAATGCCTGCATTGTGAAGGTTGCCGGAAGTTACATTTTTTCATTTATCTTCGTTCGCTGTAAGCAACCTGTTTCATGAACAGAATCAAATTAATTGCAGGCCCATTTGCAGCTTTATTAATTCTCTTTTTCACAGATCTCGATCCTGGTAATCCGATGGTTACCAGAATGGCTGCTATTACGGTGTGGATGGCAATCTGGTGGCTTACAGAAGTGGTTCACCTGGCAGTTACTGCATTGGTTCCGTTTATTTTTATTCCACTGTTAGGAATAGCTGATCCTAAAATAGTTGCTGCCCAATATATGGATCAGATTATTTTTCTTTTTATTGGAGGATTTCTGCTTTCGTTTGCCATTGAACGATGGGGCTTGCATCAGCGGATTGCATTGAAAATATTGAATCTGGTAGGTTCCGGTAATTCACGTATACTAATGGGAGTGATGCTTACTTCCTATGTAATTTCAATGTGGATTTCCAATACTGCAACGGTAATGATGTTATTATCAGCAGTGCTTGCAATTATTTACATGACCGAACAGGTTTCAGGCGATGATAAACCATCAAAAGGATTGTCAAAAGCACTTCTTATTGGTCTTGCATACGCTGCTACTATTGGTGGAATGGCAACTTTGGTTGGCACACCTCCAAACATGGTGTTTTTCAGATCTTATCAGGAAGCATATCCCGATAATAACGATATGAATTTTGCATCGTGGTTTGCCATTGGTTTTCCGGTTTCGCTGGTATTGCTTATCATCTGCTTTTTTGTGCTAAAAAAAATGTTTCTTAGTAAAGCTGATCAGGTGCATGTGGCTAAAGATTACTTTGCCAATGCATACCGTGCTTTAGGACCTTTTTCCTATGAGCAAAAAGTGGTATCCGTAATTTTTATTCTAACAGCTCTGCTTTGGTTTTCCCGCGAAGGTTTCGATTTTGGTGTGGTGGCCTTGCCGGGATGGAAAAATCTATTTAATAATCCGTCATTTGTACTTGACAGCACAGTAGCAGTTTTTATGGCTTTAATTCTTTTTGTCTGGCCATCAAAGACAGAAAAAGGGAAATTTTTACTTTCATGGAGTGACGCAGCGAAACTACCCTTCGATATCGTGCTTCTTTTTGGTAGCGGTTTTGCCCTGGCTAAAGGATTTGAACTTTCCGGACTGAGCGATTGGCTGGCATCTCATTTAAAAGTATTGAAAGGAGCAGAGCCTGTTTTACTTATTCTTTGCATAGTTGTTGTTGTTTGTGTGATCAGTGAATTTGCATCTAATGTTGCAAGTATTCAATTGGTAATTCCTATTCTAATTGCATTTCAAAAAGAACTTGATCTCCATCCTTTATTACTCATGGTTCCGGCAACGCTGGCTGCTTCACTGGGTTTTATGCTTCCTGTGGCAACAGCTCCCAATACCATTGTTTTTGGCTCCCGTAAACTCGATGTAAAGGATATGGCTTCAGCGGGATTTTTGATCGATTTGGCCGGAATTCTGATGATTACCCTGGTGATGTGGTTTCTCCTCTGATTCGTCACATAATAATGTGAAAACCATAACCGAATAAGGTTGTTCTTTTCTAAAATGGGTAAATTGCACCCTTAAACCTCAAGTAAACCAATAAAACCCTTAAAATCAAATGATTAAAAAATTGTTCGCATTTGGAATGGCGCTCTTTCTGCTCCTTACCAATATTGCAAAGGCCGATGAAGGCATGTGGTTACCATTGCTGCTGAAGAAGCTCAATGAAGGCGATATGCAAAAGGCGGGATTAAAACTGACCGCCGATGATATTTACAATATCAACCAATCCAGTATGAAGGATGCCATTGTTCACTTTGGCGGATTCTGCACCGGAGAAATGATCTCTGAAGATGGATTAATTCTCACCAATCACCATTGTGGTTTTGATGCTATCCAAACCAACAGCTCTGTTGAGAACGATTACATCACCAACGGATTTTGGGCTATGTCGAGAGATAAGGAATTGCCAAATGCAGGTTTATTCGTAAAGTTTTTAGTACGAATTGAAGATGTTACTGAAAAAGTAAATTCTATGCTTCCTGATACTACTTCAGAAGCTAACCGCACAGCTGAATTGAATAAAATATTTGCAAAAATTTCTAAAGAAGCAAAAGGAGATACTCAATATCAGGTTGATGTTCGTGCATTTTACAAAGGTAACGAATACTACATGTTTGTTTATGAAGTATTCAATGATGTTCGTCTGGTAGGAGCACCACCCGAGTCGGTTGGTAGCTTCGGTGGAGATACCGATAACTGGATGTGGCCACGTCACACCGGTGACTTCTCTTTATTCCGTGTGTATTGCGGTAAGGATGGAAAACCTGCTGCCTATTCAACAGATAATGTGCCTTACAAACCCAAGCATTTTCTGCCAATTTCAATGAAAGGTCTGAAGAAAGAAGATTTCACCATGACCTTTGGTTATCCCGGAACAACTGATCGTTACCTGACTTCATACGGAGTTAAACAAGCTATAGACATTACCAGTCCTGCCATAGTTAAAATCCGTGAGAAGAAATTAGCTGTTATTAAAAAGGATATGGATGCTGATTCCAAAATCAGAATTATGTATGCTGCAAAATATGCGCAGACTGCAAACTATTGGAAGTATTTTATTGGTCAGACAAAAGGATTGAAAAGAATGCGTGTTGCAGAGCAACGTGCTGCAGATGAGGCAAAATTCCAGACATGGGCTGATAGTGATCCTGCACGTAAGGCAAAGTATGGTGCTGCATTGCCCGGTTTGAAAAAGAGCTATGAAGATATGAGCAAGTATGCCTTGTCGCGTACTTATATGAATGAAGCTATTAATCGCGGTGCTGAAATTTTCATGATGGCATTTCAAACACAATCTTTGGGAACTGCACTTGCATCTAAAGAAACTAAGCCTGAAGAATTATCAGCTTTAGTAGAAAAGGCAAAAGGAAGAAGTGCAGGTTTTTATGAAGAGTTTAATATGGCAACCGACCGCACGTTGTTTGCTGAATTGCTTAAACTGTATCATAAAAATGTGCCAAAAGAACAACATGCGCCAATTTTTCAGGAGATTGAGACCAAGTACAAAGGTGATTTCGAAAAGTTTGCCACTGATGTTTACAACACATCTATTTTTGCCAGCAAAGAAAAGTATGATGCTTTCATGAGTAGCCCAAATTCAAAGAAACTCGAAAAAGATTTGGGATACCGTACTATGAAATCCATTACTGACTTTTATGCTGCGAATTCAAGAAATGCTATCAATGCAATTACAACTGAGCAAAACAAGCACAATCGTGCTTACATGGCTGGACTTCGTGAAATGAATCCTGATAAGAAGTATGCTCCAGATGCTAATGGTACTATGCGTTTAAGCTATGGACATGTTCGCGATTACTACCCAATGGATGGTGTGTACTATAATTACTTCACTACCACTGATGGTATTCTCGAAAAAATGGATAATACCAACGAAGAGTTTATTGTCGACAGCAAATTGGAAAAACTAATCCGCGACAAAGATTTCGGTCCCTATGGCGAAGATGGTAAAATGAAGGTTTGCGTTATCACTACCAATGATATTACAGGTGGAAACTCAGGTTCTCCGTTGATTAATGGTAATGGTGAATTGGTTGGACTTTGTTTCGACGGAAACTGGGAAGCTATGAGTGGAGATATCGCATATGACCCTGATTACAAAAGAACCATAAGTGTTGATATCCGATATGTATTGTTTATAATAGATAAATTTGCCGGTGCAAGTCATTTAGTAAAAGAAATGAAACTGGTAAATCAATAATCTTACTAAATAAAAAAAAAGAGCCTGCAGAATTTCTGCAGGCTCTTTTTTTTGACCCCTTTTTAAATATTAGTGCACCACTAATTTCTTATGTTGAATACCTTTTTCACCGGATATTCTGATCATATAAATTCCTTTTTCATAATTGCGAAGCGAAATGCTTTCTTCTGATCG
This sequence comes from Bacteroidota bacterium, assembly GCA_963169675.1. Taxonomy (GTDB): domain Bacteria; phylum Bacteroidota; class Bacteroidia; order AKYH767-A; family OLB10; genus JADKJB01. The sequence goes on along the minus strand of CAUJFJ010000156.1, from coordinate 3,943 downwards.
ACAATTTCTTTTTGCATGTACTAACTGACCATTCATATTGAATAGTTCCAGATCAAAAGTGTTTTTGTCATCCGATTTTATAGTAAAATATTCGGAAGCGGGATTTGGACTCAGCGTAACCTCATTTACAGCAATTGGCGCATCAGAAATTCCGGTAAGTGAACCTGAATCATAAAGTAATCGCAACGCCGCCACATCAGCTTGCAGTTGAGCTACGCTGGCTAAAGGCCCGCCGGAAGTTGCTCTTGAATAGGTGTAACCAATATCGAATGTGATAATGCCATTTGCAGGTAAATTAAATGGTCCGATTGATCCAAGTATTCTTCGGTCGCCAGGAAAATTTCCTGCAACAGATTCGTCCCAAGCCCCATTTGGGATATACAGATTTGGGTCGGTTATTCCGGGATATACATAGGTAGTAACTGGATTGGATGGGTTTCGTCCACCATCACCATAAGTCAATGGTTGGTTATCCAACCAGATTGATTTCAGAAGATTGTAATAATCATTGCAAGATGCTGGATTTCCTAAAGGGCTTCCGTTAATATTGTCGTAGGTCATTGAGCTCGAAAGTGTTTGATTCAGAAAATAAACACCCTGTGCAGGTGGATTAAGTCCATATCCGGCAGCAGTTTCATCATCTGAATCACCATTATAAGCATAAATCATATCTAATGAAACATCTGTTCCAACATAGTCATCAACTGCATTTCCAAGATCAAAATCAACCCAGATTCCTGTACGAAAATCAGTATAGTCTTCTCCTGAAAAATTCTTGATATAGTATCTCATAAAGATTGTGTTGTTCAATGGTATATTTGTTGGATCATTAAATGCAAACACTTCCCGGTGTATTTCCACTCCTAAAGCATCACAGCCGCTTTCGGAATGAGGATATAAATCATTAAAGATTGAATAAATACTTTCATCACCTAAAATATATGGGTAATCACCATTTTGTGGATCATAAATGCCATTTGAATTGAAATCAGCAAATGGAGCAAGTACTCTTGAAAGAGATGGCTCATAACCTGGCCAGTTTGCGATATTTGTCGGTACCACATACCCCGACGTTGTATAGTTTAGCTGATGCTGGATAATTTCAGCCTTGCTGATTTTCCATGACAAATCCCAAATTGGTGAAGAAGTTGCTACATCCAGTGCAGTATCAATTGGTCCACTCCACATGTCATTGCCGGTTTGACGGTATGTTTGGCCAACCATATGGATGTTACCACCTGCATCTAAGCCTCCCATCCACATTGCCCCTGCAAAAATAGTGTGTTTACCTCCTCCTGCCGGTACTTCAAATAGTGGATTTGAGAAATCCCAGAACATGTCATTTGTTGATGAAACAGAAGTATTGACATTGTTAACATCAATGGCAGTGATTGATGCAGGATAGGGTTGTGCAACAGATGGTAGCGAATAGCACGCAACTGCTATTGGAATCAGGAGTAATTTTAATGCTTTCATGTCTTTTGGTTTTAGGTTAAATTGGTTTCTTTAAATAGCAGACCCGGTTGTTTGTTATTCCGCTGCCTGCTTTTTCGAAAAATTATATTGAACTCCGAATCCTAAGTTAAAGCTGTTATTTTTTTGGCTATAGAAATAGTCGTCTTTTACAATAGTAGCTGGAGAATAGGTGTACGATGGATTTGCAAAGAGTAGCAATTTTTCTGTTAAAGTCCATCCTAAATGTATCCCTCCGGTAAATGCAAGCTGTGCAGATTTGTTATAGTGGTCTGTATTATCGGATTCTTTAAATTCTGCATTAAAGTTTGTAGTTCCTTTATAGAAATTTATCATGTTCAGTTTTAGACCTAGTCCCGGGGAGATGACGAATTTATTAAGTGGTATATTATACCTGATTTCGGTTTGTAAGGCAATTGAACTGAAGCTCATTTTATGATTGATAGCATGGGTTGTCTGATAATTATTCAGAGAAGAATCAATATCGGACATGAGTACCGGTGGAGTAAATGGGAATAAGATAAAATAAGAGATGGTATCAATATCTAATAAGGTGTAATATTCTGTAAAGTCAAAGTTGAATTCCTCTTGCCATTGAATGAGTTGTGTGCCGAAGCTTACAACAATTTTATCATTTAAACGATATAAAGCATTCACACCAAAGTGACTGCCTGTAACAGAAGTTTTTTCAGCATTACGAACATCTAACAATCGATTCAATGAGGTGTCAGTCGTATTCGATTCCATTTCAATATTTCTGAAATTTACTCCCCCATAAATTTCAACCAGCCACCTGGAAGGTAAATGGTCATCGAACGAAGTGCCGGTTGGGTTCATCAATTGAACACCCTGAATAGGTTTCATCCCGGATGGCGAGTGTCCAAGTGTTTGCATCGATAATACCGGATCATAATTCGCATATCCACTTACAGGTAGTTTGCCAAATGCCCCTGATAAATTATTGCCTTCAGATTTTCGAACAGGATAGTAAAAAGAGTCATTTCCTTTATTGCTTTTTTTCTTTTTCTTCTTTGAAGTAGTTAATGCGATACTTTCAGAATTATCGAATTGTTCTGATGCAGCATTGTTGGAAATCATGCTACCGGATTCAGCTGAAGAGGTTTCTGCAGATGATAGTTGTTCATTGGAATTTAAGTTTGCAATTGCTGTTTCAGTTTTATTAATTGTAGCAATATTGTCCGGGTTCTGATTAAGGTTATCAATGGTCCCGGAATTTACTGTGTTATTTTTGTTGTTATTTCCAGATTTCACCAAATGTATTTTACCTGTATTAAAATGTACAGTCAATGCAGTCGATACAAGGATTATTATACCGGTAATCCATATCCACAAGAATCCTCTTTTTTTCTTTTCTTCCGGAATTATTTGGTCGAATAATCTGGGTGGCGGCTGAACCTCGCTCCCGGAGACTTTCTTCCTGATGTCATCATCAAATTCCTCTTCCCACGTTTTCATGCTGCAATTATTTTCGTTTCCTTTAGTTTCTTTTGTAATGTTTTTCTGGCTTTTACCAATTGCGATCTCGAAGTGCTGGCAGTAATTCCCAGCATTTTTGCAATTTCTTCATGATCATATCCTTCAATTACGTACAGGTTAAATACCATGCGGTAACCATCAGGTAAAGTAGATATTAGTTTTAAAAGTTCTCTTTCTGTTAGTTTTGAAATAATATCATGTTGATCAGAATAAGTATCTGGTACTTCATCATGAAACAACAGATTTTCTGAAAGGTGCCTGACTTTATGATAGTGATTGATTGCGGTGTGAATGAATATTTTTTTCATCCAACCTTCAAAACTCCCCTGGCTTTGGTACGTATGTACTTTATTGAATACTTTAATAAACCCGTCTTGCAAAATATCGAGAGCCTGATCACGATCGTGACAGTACCTCAGACAAATAGCATACATGATACCGGAGTATTTTTCATACAGAGACTTCTGGAATTTCCGATCCCTGTTTATACAACCTGATATCAGTTCATGGTCAGTCATACTAAAAAATAGTTTTGCCTTTTTGGCCCTTATGCATCAGACTGATTTAAGGTCTATTTTGCTGCCTGTTGCCCTAAATTTATTTAAAATCGGGATATAATTATGCCAGAAAATACGCAACTAGTTGTTTGTCAGTTAAATAATCTGATTTATGAATTGTCTCCAGTCAAAAAAAAAGCACCGGAGCGAACCCCGGTGCTTTTAGATACTTACGAATCAGGTTTATTCAACCACAATTTTTTCAATAGACTTTTGATCGCCATTAATTACTTCAAGGAAGTAAATTCCCGGAGCAATTCCGGTTAAGTCAATTGTTGATTCATTATTTCCTATCACTGATTTACCACTTAAAACGATAACGTCTTTTCCAATCAGATTAATTAATCTGACAGAGTTGTTCGTCTCAGTTGTAGATTCGAAATTGATGTTTAGAATTTCATTAGCAGGAACAGGGA
>CAUJFJ010000155.1 GCA_963169675.1 Bacteroidota bacterium | reverse complement strand
AATTTAGCCAATACATCTTCACGATGCAAAAAGGCATTCACTTTAGAAGTATCCTTAATCAATGAATAACCAACAACTGGTCCTTTCATATATTCGCTTTGTCCTTGTGCATTTTGAACAATTGCAGGACTTAAAACAGCAAATAATGGATTCTCTTTTGCAAACTGCTCGAAAGACTGATTTGCCGAATCTGCTGCAGCGGTAGTAGTGTCGCTTTTTATCTGATCAAGCAGAGCGGTTTTAGCTGTGTCAGGAGTTGCCACTGTAGAGTCCGTTGATGCAACTGGAGCATCCATAGGAGCAGTGGTGGTATCAACCTGAGTTGCAAGAATAGAATCTTTTTTCTCAGCAGATTTCAGAGTCTCATTGACAGTATTGAGATAATTGAATGCATCTTTATTCTCATAAGTTTCCCAGAATTCAAGACGTGCAGTTCCCTGAAGCAGTTTACGAACACGTTCCGGTTCTTTAACACCAGGAAGTTCAACCAGGATACGTCCTGATCCTAATTGTTGAATATTAGGCTGGGTTACTCCGAACTTATCGATACGGGTACGAAGAATGTTGAATGAGCGGTTGATTGCTGCATCTGATTCTTCTTTGATAACTTTCAACACTTCCGCATTGGTAGAGTTGAAAGTTACTCTATCCTGCAACTCCATGGTACTGAATACAGCAGCAAGCTTTGCATTAGGATCAGCAGCAGCAAAAGCTTCTCCAAAAAGAGTCACGAAATCCTTCTGACTATTTTTCTGAAGTTCAATGGCATTTGCAATTGCCTTATTGAAAGTTGGGTCGGTACTGTTATTGGACATAGATCTGATCAGATCAACTACCGAAACTTCTAAAGTTACGTTCATACCACCCTTAAGGTCGAGACCCAGGTTGATTTCACGTTCTTTACATTCGCGGTAAGTATATTCCTTTACCAACAGGTTGTAAGCGGGTAATGATGATACAGAATCGATGTAAGCCTGATAGGCTTTAGCATCTCCACCTGTAGCTTCCCGCGCCTTGCTTTCAACGTTTCTGGTTACCAGTGTAAATGACAACTGGTACAGACAGACAATAGCCAGCGTGATTGCAAAAAATTTAATAGCGCCTTTACTTTGCATGAATCTAAGTATTAATGTTCCGTTTTTTAGAGGCGCAAATATAGGATTAAAAGTGAACTAATACAATATCAGGGCAATCCTTTCATTTTATTGATATTCAATTAATTAATAATTAACATAAACACAAAGGTACCGGTTTGTGTTGTTACCTTATTGCCATTAATTGAACCCAAGGGAATATATTAGATGGTATTCAGACAGTTAATAATCTGAAATAATCAAACCTGCGACCTATCTTCGCACCGATTTTGGAAAAGCAACCGGTAATAGAAATAAGAGACCTTTATAAGTCCTATAAAGGGTTTGATGCCGTTAAAGGGATCAACCTCACCGTTTACAAAGGCGATGTATTTGGCTTTTTAGGTCCCAATGGGGCCGGAAAAAGTACTACCATCCGAATGATGATGTCGCTGATTAAACCAACTTCCGGGGAAATCAGAATTTTCGGTAAACTTTTGTCTGAAGAGCGGGAATCAATACTAAGAAAAATTGGTGCAATTGTCGAAAAGCCTGATTTATACGGGTTTATGTCGGCATACGACAACCTCAGACTTTTAGGAAAGATGAGCGGCATTCAACCAACCCACACCGGAATAATGGATGTTTTGGAACTGGTTGGACTGAAAGACAGGGCAAAGAGTAAGGTAAAGACTTTTTCTCATGGGATGAAGCAAAGGGTCGGATTGGCGCAGGCGCTGATCCATGATCCGGAATTAATTATACTGGATGAGCCAACCACGGGACTTGATCCTCAGGGAATGGTGGAAATTCGGGATTTGATTTTAAAACTGAGTAAGGAGTATCATAAAACCATTTTACTTTCCTCACATATATTAAATGAAGTGGAATTGGTAGCCAACCGGATGGTAATTATAAACAAAGGCAAAGTTGCGATTGAGGGTGATGTGAAAGAATTGCTGAATCGCGATGAAATGAAAGTTACCATTGAGGTTTCCGATATTTCGAAAGGAGTAGAAGTAATTAAAAACAGAGGATTGAGCAGCGCATTAAGAGATACTGCAGGAAATAAAATCATCCTGCATATAAGTCAAAATGAAATGGCAGGGATAAACAGAGCTCTGATTGAAGGTGGTGTAGATGTTGTATCCGTTGTTCCACTGCGGACGCTGGAAGAATATTTTTTAAATTTAACCTGAAAATTATGTTCTCACTAATAAGGATTGAACTATACAAAATTTTCAGCCGAATCCGGACATACATTGGATTCATAGCAATTGGTTTGTTGGTACCTCTGATTCAGGTTGCACTTTTTATTGATGGTGAAACCTACATTGAATTCAGTCTGCAAAATCTTAAAGAAGCATTCGATTTTCAGGGCAACTTATTGAATGGTTACCTTGCCTGTTATATAATTCTGGCTACATTGTATGTGCATATTCCTTTTCTGATCACATTAGTAACAGGCGATTTATTGGCAGGGGAAGCGGCAGGTGGAACATTCAGGGTTTTACTGACCAGGCCGGTGAGTCGAACCAAACTATTATTTGCGAAATTTATTTCCGGAC
>CAUJFJ010000154.1 GCA_963169675.1 Bacteroidota bacterium | reverse complement strand
TCTGAAAATTCCAGTTACAACAACAAGCAAAGCAACAGGAAAAAGTAACAACCAATAAAATTCATTGACAATTGCAGTCAGTGCAATTAATGCAAAGACAGCAACGCTTCCGTAGAGCCATTTTAAGCCGTTGTTCTCCCGGGAAATTAGTTGCATTTAAATATGATTAGAAATGTAAACCAGTTGAAGAATTATTGAGGCACCATCTGATGAGTACGCAAATTAATGGCACACTCAAAGTGAACGGTTGGCTGTTATTCTTTTTGAGTTTTCGAATACCACAATAATTATAAAAGAAAGCAACAGCATGGAAGCGGTAAACATCAGCACAATTAAACTTCTGACCGGCGAAGACTTTTTCTCGGCAGGTACCGGTTTAGTTACCACGTTTGTGTATGTTAATTCCTTACTTAAATCCTTCAAGGCATTTTCATATTGAAGCTTTAAATCGTTGTAAGTGCCACGGACTCTCCATAAGTGCTCATTCAGGGAAACATAACGACCACCATTCTCCGCAAGGTCGGTCATAACTTTGTCGAGTTTAGAATTTGAACCTCCTTTAGCCATACTTTCATAGTATGCACGGGTAAAAGACTTAACCTGTGAATTAAAATCAAGAAGGTTGTATGTTGTTCGAATATCTTTAAGTAAGTTCTCCATGGAATCCATTTCTGCCTTTTTAAGATCATACTGATTCTTAATAATCACCACTACTTCAGCAGATTTTTCCCTTTGAATCATCCTTGCTTTTTTATGCATTTTTACCAACAGAGAATCAACCAACCGGCAAGCAACAAACGGATCCGTATCGTAAACTTCTATTTCAACAGATTCAAATTTAGTCTTGTCGATTTTGATGTTTTCACTCATCTGACCATAAAGCAGGGTCAATGGATATTTTTGAGTTGTATCAATTTCATAATGATTAAACAGGTCAAAGTCGCGAATCAGCTCATCTCTGATATCATCTGATTCAAAAAGCTGCAGCATTTGTTCTGTAGGACTTTCAGTCGAGTAGGGGACTAAATTCGAAGGATATACAATTGCTGTAGATTTGAATTTGGGTTTAATGAAATATTCCGAAGAAAAAACCACTGAAAGTATAATGGAAAGCACCGCTATCACAATGAGCGGAATTTTATACTTCAGGACTATATTCACTACAAAAAGCACATCAAAGCCACTTTTCTTGCTCGTCGACTCCATCATCATATTTTTATATCAATTAAGTATTGGCGGGCAAAAGTATAAAAAAAATGCATCCGCCCTACCGATTAGTTCCTTTAAAATCAGATAATTAGTTCCTGCACAATAAAATAAATCCTGTTTCGTTACCGATCGCCCTGTTTCAAAATAGTAACCATCGATTTGATGCTTATAAGCTTGAGAATAAACGAAATAGAAATGCCAACTGCAAGGGAAAGGACGATTCCGGATTTCCATTCCATTCCGGATGTACCAATCATGAAAGTGAGTGCTAGTGTACTAATAGAGAAGATTAAAAATCTCAAAATCAGGTTGATATTAGGTTCGAGTTTAAAAATCCGGTAGCAAAGAATAACCTGAATTAATGCGGTCATGAATTGAGTGATCATGCTTGAGATTGCCGCTCCTTTAGCCTGATATTTAGGTATCAACCATAAATTCAGCAAAATATTCAGCAACATTCCAAACAAGGCCATGGTATTCAGTTGTTTAAGATTTCCATTAGCAGTCAGCAGGGTCCCATAAATATATGTTGTTGAAATGGCAAAAAAGCAGGTCATTAAGATTGCAAAAATCGGGGATGATTCTGCAACATGCTCATGATAAAGTAGTTCCATTATTTCCTTCCGGAATGAAATAGCGATGGAAGCAATTATTACGGCTGGTACTGCAAGTAAAGTGTATGAAAGCCTTAAAAGTTCAGTTATGCTTTGTTTTAGTTTAAGCATGTGTGCAAACATTGGAAGCAGTAAACCGGCGAAAAGGAAAGCAATCATGTTTGATGCATCAAGTAACCGGTAGGCTTGAGCATAGATACCGGCTTGAAGAGAACCATTTTCGAGTAACCTCTCAATCATAACAGAGTCGATACGGTTATAAAAGGTCATTAATAAGATGAGGATAGCAAAAGGGTACGATTTTTTCAGGATCATCAGGAAAAACAACCGGTCCCATTTCAATCTGTTGTACACGGCTTTTTTTGAAAGCACTACCATGGTGAAAATAGCAGTAATAACGTATGCACTGGTTTGGGCCCATACAAACCATTCGATTTGAAATGGGGTTTGTGTAACATTTCCCCAAAGTAGAAAGGAGCAAATGGCGATCATGATAGTTCTGTCGAGAACAGAAATAACACTGTCTGTTTTGAACATGTGCAACCCAGCAAGATTTGATCTCAGGTAAAGAATAAACGAGACAAGCACCTGATTTAACAGCAGGATGATCAACATTTTTAGTTGAACCACTTCATACCCCAGGATAAGCGAACCAATGAGAGAAACAAGAATATAAACAACTGCCAGTGCCATGCGGAGCATAATTATTCCTGACAGGTGTTTATCGAGTAATTGCCTGTTTTGAGAAATATTGCGGTTGTTAAAATTTGTAATTCCCAGATCCAGCAGGATATTGAATAAAAAGGAGAAGTTAAAAAGTGCATAATAAGCACCATAGGCTTCGGTCCCGGCAGCATTTTGCACAGAACGGTCGATTCCCAACAGCCAGAACGGTTTGATCAGGAGGTTGAGAAACAGCAGAAAAGCAAGATTGGTGATAAATTTTTTTTGCATTTCGAAAAAGTTGGTGCAAATTTAACCGAATTAATTTGGGATACTACCATCCACATGAATATGCTTAAAGATGCACCCGGTGATGTTTTGAAAACTGCTGGCTGTGATGAAGCCGGCAGAGGTTGTTTAGCAGGGCCGGTATTTGCTGCTGCAGTAATATTGCCACCCCGTTTCAGGCATCCATTGCTTGATGATTCCAAGAAGATGAAGGAAGCTGACCGGGAAGAAGTCCGTGATTTTATTAAAGAAAAGGCTCTTTGCTGGGCGATTGGAATGGTTGATCATGAAGAAATTGACAAGATCAATATCTTAAAAGCATCTTTCTTAGCCATGCACCGTGCAATTGTTCAACTGACTATCAAGCCGGAGCATTTACTGATTGATGGAAACAGGTTTACGCCTTATGAGGGGATTTCACATACTTGCATCATAGGCGGCGATGCAAAATTCAAAGCAATAGCTGCCGCCTCTGTATTGGCAAAAACAGCAAGAGATACCTTTATGATGGATTTGCATCAGCAGTTTCCGCAATACGGATGGGATAAAAATAAGGCTTATGCTACTGCTGCACATAGGGAAGCGCTGCATCTTCATGGTCAGTCGCCGTACCACCGTAAATCTTTTCGCCTCGATTACCAAACCAGTCTTGATTTTTGAATTGCTTATTAACACCGGAGTGTAAATAAAAACAGTTGAGGTGTAATAAGGAGTTAATCATATCGCAGTAGTTTTGTTGAATCCCAAAAACTCACCAAATGCTGCCTTTTTATAAATGAAAAGAGTTGTTAGTTCCTCCATTATTACACTCTTAATCATAGTTGCAGGAGCAGCAACTTACATCTACCTCAAGAATTTTCGTTCAGGAGGTGGTGATCCTGTAAAAGCAATTCCTGCAGATGCATCCTTTTATTTCATCTATAACAACCCCAAAGAAGGAATTCACCAGCTAACTAAACCTTCTTTCTGGAATACCATCAAGCAAGCACCGGTTTTCAGTAAATTATACTCCCAATTACAATTTCTCGATTCCGCATCCCGTAAAAACAGTATCCTGGAATCTTTTATTTCGGAAGGCAGTGTTTATGTCTCCGGTCATGTTACAGGTGCCAGAGAGTTTGATTTTATTATTCTGAAAAGTCTTCCGGGCACCATTTCAGAAGAGAGCATTAAGGAACTGGTTGTGGAACTTGCGGGACAAGGAGAGCAAGTTATGGCATCCAGAAATTACGATGGAACACAGATCTATGAATGTGGAGTATCTGGCAATCGTACCTTTTCCTTTGCAATATCCAAAGGCGTTTTTATAAGCAGTTTCACACCGTTTCTGGTTGAAGATGCTTTACGACAGTTGAAACTTGGAAAGTCAATTGCAAAAGATTTCAAGACATTGGAAGCAGGCACTAACGCTGCAGGAATAACCTTGTTTGCAAATGTGCGTGCATTACCTGCATTTCTTTCTGTGTTCACCAAGCAATCAGTATCCGCTAAGATTGTTCAAGTCAGCAGAATTTCTGGCTGGATGCAATCAGCTATTGGTGTTAGCAGCAACAAGCTCACGTTTGCAGGTAACTTTGATCAGCCGGACTCAACAGCATTCATCTATTGTTTTGAGGGACAGACTGCGATTGAGAAGCACATGTTAAAAATCATACCCCGTAAAGCCGCATTCATTTCCTACTATGGTTTATCAGATTTCAATAAGTATTACTCCAAATTGCATAGAAATTACTTTACAGATGCAGAATCAGTTAACAGGGATCGGGTGCTTCAGTTTCTTGCAGAAGAATATAAGCTGAAGGCTGAAGAAAAAATGCTTGAATGGATGGGTGGTGAGTATGCATTAGTGATTACAGAGCCTTCAGGTGAAAATTATGATAATAATTCTTTTGCAATTTTCAAGGCCAAAAAACCGCAGGAGGCAATTGCTCAACTAAAAACCATCAGCAGAATCATAGATAAAAAAGACAATTCAATCACTAAAGAAGAAGGTTATAATGATCACACTATTGGTTTAATTAAAATAAACAATCTTTTGCCTGCCATGTTCGGAAATCAATTCAAGATGATGACCAGGATGTATTATACTTCTATTGGAAATTATATTGTTTTTGCCAATCAGGCCTCTTCGCTAAGATCATTTATTGATGATTATGAAAATGGTGCGGTTTTAACCAAAGATTCTGATTTTAGCAATGCTACAGAAGGTATTTCCGGTAAGGGTTCCTGTTTTGTTCATGTAAATCCTGCGGCTTCTCTATACCTTTTGCGTGCATTGGTCGATCCTGCAGGAATTAAATTAGAAAATTACAAAGATCTTATTAGTGGAATGCAGAACTTCACCTTGCAGGTAAATGCTGGTGCAACAGTATCCATTGAAGGCTCAGTTGGGTTTGCTTCGGGAGGTAAAGAAGAAGGGGTAAACAGATTGTTTTCCTTTGAAACAGATTCCGCAGTCAGCAAAAAGGTATTTGTCATAAATGATCCCGAAACAGGTAGTGGTAAATTGTTGTTCTATGATGATGCCCATACCATATACATGACCGATAATGCCGGAAATGAAATTTGGAAGAAAGATATACAGGGAGAAATAAAAAGTGAAATTTTTCAGATTGATTTATTCCGTAACAACACAAAGCAATTGTTATTTAATACTGCAGATTATCTGTATTTACTTGATATGGAAGGAAAGCCTGTAGGCAATTATCCTATTCGTTTACCTTCGCCCGCAACAAACGGAATTGCTGTATTCGATTTTGATGGTAATCGTGATCCAAGAATTTATGTGGCATGTTCAAACCAGAGAGTTTATGCTTTTCAATCGTCAGGAAAACCAATGAGTGGCTGGAATTTTAATATCACAACAGGAGCAGTTAACAGTCCGGTCAGAGCGGCAAAGCTTAATGGCAAGGATTATTTATTAATAACAGATGAAGAGGGTGGAGTTTCAATGGTAAACCGTTATGGTGAAGGCGGAGTTTTGGTATCGAAAGGATTTACCATTGGGAAAAACAGCAAAGTATTTCAGGATTCATCTGGAACAATTATCACAACTGACAAAAAAGGAAGTATTGTTTCGATGTCATCGGATGGCCATGTTACTCTTAGTGAAATAGGGCAGTTGGAAGAAGATTATGGATTTTATTTTGCTGATGTTAATGATGATAATTCTAATGATTATATTTTTACCGATGGCAATGAATTAATAGCTTACAGCAGAAATCTGGCAGTAATATTCAGAAAGGAATTTGATGATGAACTGAAAGGTCCCATTACTTCAGCTGTACTGACAGATGGCCGAAAAGTATTTCTGGTTTCATCAAAGAAAAGCAATAAAACCTGGATGGTTTATCAGGATGGCAGCATCGCAGAAGGGTTTCCTGTGAAAGGTGATGGTGCTGCAACTATTGGTCAATTAAATGCGGATGGAAAGCAGAACCTGATTGTTGGTAGCTCGGATAGTCACATTTATGTCTACTCACTGGAATAAGTGACTTTCATCCCCATTAGCTGAAATTAATTTAATCGCTTAGACAACAGCAACTCTACTTTACCGGAGTTGAATTTGCTGTCCTTCTTTAACAGCAATACTTTCATCAAAATTATTCAGCTTAATTAGCTTACTGAGTTTCACTCCATGTTTTTGAGATATCATCCAAAGATTTTCTCCTGCTGCAACCGTGTGGAAGGCAGCTGCCGGACGGCCTCTTTTTGGTTTAAGATAAACTATATCGCCTGGATTTAAATCATCATCCTGACTAGCATCATTATACTTCAGAATCTGCCACAATCTCATATCATTGGCAACCGCAATAGAAAACCAGGTATCGCCATCTTTGGCATTTACAAAAGGCACTTCATTTTTATTGGTAGCAGGTTTAGGAGCTCGCACATGTTTAGCCGTTTGCTTTGGCGTTTTTGGTGAGACAGAATGCTTTGGCTTTTTTGTTTGCGGGTGAGCAGCTACCGGAGCAGGAATAGAATTGGTCACAGGCATTTTCTTACCACCTTTATCAAAATCATAAAGCCGGTATTCTTCAATCAACTTGATTAGCAAATCGGCGTAACGGGGATTGGTAGCATAGCCGGCTTTTTTTAATCCATGAGCCCAGCTTTTATAATCGGTTATTTCATAGTCGAATAAAAAGGCATACCTGGGGCGTTCTCTTAAAAATTTACTGTGATCATCGAATGATTCCAATGCCGTTTGGTATTTCCGGAAACACTCATCTTTTGCGTCATCATCTTTATGAAATCCAGGTCCTGTCCAGTCACTATGACATTTAATCCCAAAATGGTTTTTAGCTTCTCTGGCAAGATCACTGTTGCCACTTTCCGATTCAAGTATTCCTTGCGCCAGTGTAATACTTGCAGGAACCCCCATTTTCATCATATCCTTAATAGCATCCTCTTTATACATCGAAATGTAATCGGCAGGAGTGTATTTTTTACCTGACTGACTAAAAACAGATAGTGGAATGAGAAGTAGTAACAGTATCCGTAACAATGGGAGGTAGGGTTTAGGAATTGATGTGTTTAAATACAAGAGTTTTCGGTTGTAACGTTAAGTTTAGCCATTCCATTATATCAGATATTACGGAAATCCGGCAAAGTGCAATAAAAGTTAATTTTTAGACGCATGTGGGATCAGAGACACCTTATTAATTAACATTTCGGTGTTGATAGAGGTTAACTAAGAATGGTTCGGATGCTTGATTTTTTTTGGTTCTTTGAATAACAATAAAATGTATAAATTTGACATTATATACGTCTGAACCAAAAATATCCAAATGAAAAAATACCCGGCTATATTATTGCTAATTGCAATTATTACCTCATTAACAAGTAGCGTCAATGCACAAAGCTTTGTAAAAGGCAACAAAATTATAGATGCAGGGATTAAGATCTCCATTTACAATATTGATGATCCGGACGATAATGATGAGGATGGAGAAGATGATCGGGCTGCAAGTTATACCATTCCGATTGGCTTTGAATATGCTATTTCAGACAGGATAGGAGCAGGAATTGAACTCGGTATATGTAATTATTTTACCGAGGAGGATACCATTACCAGAGCAATTGCTAAAGCAAATAGTTTCGATGTTTTACTGAAAGGAAATTTTCACTGGGTGCGAAAAGGCAAGGCTGATCTGTATAGTGGACTTGGACTTGGTTTTTCATCCTTTAAGTATAAAAGTAATGATAACCTGAATAGCAGTTACAAAGCCACAGGCCCATATATCCGGATCAGCGTACTGAATGCACGCCTTTATCTGGCAGATGCATTCGCCCTGGGATTACACTTCGGATTACCTATCATGAACTTTGAAGATGGACAACTCACGGATGATCTGGGTACTGACCTTAATTACAGGTTAAGATTTTCCGGCTGGGATTTAGGTGCCAGTGCTGCCATCCGCTTCTGATCGGGATAAGTATTGCAAACCACCGGTATGAATCGCCAGAATTTTTGTCCCTGCAGGGATAATTCCTTTTTGAGCTAAATCGTAGATTCCATAAAATAATTTGCCTGTATAAATTGGTTCTATGGGTATTGCTGTTTGTTGGAAAAAGGACTTGCAGAATGCATCCAGAATAGCATCAGATTTAGCATATCCTCCGAAATGGTATTCATTGCATACATTTAATTTACTCCATTTTTCATCAGGTGTAAGGCTTTTGATAAAATTTAGAATCGAATCCTGATCCCTCAAGACATTTATGACCTGCAATATTTGGTCTTCTTCCAGTGCTTGCAGTAGCCCTGCTGCAGTAGTTCCCGTGCCTGCTGCAACAGCAATTATATTATAATGGTTATGCTTCTTTTCCAGAATTTCATTACAACCCATCATTCCAAAGTTGTGGGAGCCACCTTCCGGAATAATGAATTCATTCCCATCGGTTTTAAGAATAGAATCAATAAAATCAGGCTCATTTTTTTTGCGATACAATTCGCGTGATACAAAGCAAAGTTTCATACCATTGGCAACAGCACGACTGAGGGTGATATTTTTGATGGAATCTGCTTCACCTCTTATGATACCGGTACAGTTCAGACCCGCTTTTTGACAAGCGGCGGCAGTGGCTGCTATATGATTGGAAAATGCTCCGCCGAATGTAATAATATGGTTTTTATTCAGTTTTTTCGCTTCTAAGATATTGTATTTCAATTTGTACCATTTGTTGCCACCGGTAATTTCATCTATCAAATCGATTCTTCTAACAGTAAATTGCACCCCGGTGCCTGGGATTTCAAAAGGTCCCTGGTCAATAATAAATGATGGAAGTGTCGAAAACATAAGGTGCTTTTCAAATGTTAAACCCCGAAATTAGCTTAAATTTGCACTATGTCGTTTACTGATAAGTTCGATAAAGAAGATTATTATCTTTCACCTGAAGGATACCTAATATTCACAGAGGCATATCATTTAAAAAGAGGGTATTGTTGTCATAATAACTGCCGGCACTGTCCCTATAAGAACCAAAATAAAACAAACAT
>CAUJFJ010000153.1 GCA_963169675.1 Bacteroidota bacterium | reverse complement strand
TGATGTGGAACGCGATAATTTGCTTGCAAATAACTTTTACAATGAAGGTGCTTCTCTGGCACAAAACAGCAAATTTGAAGAAGCACTAAAATATCTCAATGAAGCTGTTGCAATCATGCCGGGCGATATCGACGCACTCTATAACAGGGGCATCTGCCATCTGAAAACAAACAACATTCCTGCTGCCTGTAACGACTGGAAAAAAGTTGCTCAAATGGGATCGGAGGATGCGAATAGTTTTATTTTGAAGTATTGTGCGGAACCGGTGAAGAATTAAGGATTAAGGATTAAGGATTAATGTGTTTCTGAGTAGTCCCCGCATCAAAGCTAAAGCTTCTTGGGCGGACCTGGGTTCTGTGCACGAATAATAGTTACTGCTCAATAGAAAATTTCGTTAGGATGATAGATGATAAATTATAATTGGAATTCAATGCAAAAAAATTTAGAGATCAATTTTAAAATATTATTATTCGATTTTCAGAGCGAAAAGTTTACAAGTAATGTAATTCAAATATTTTCAATTTCTTTAATACATCTTCAACAATTGCCATTTCCTGCATTCTCAGAATGTTGAAAAACCACCATTGAGTAATTATTCCACCAATAATAATTCCAATTACAGCTAAGAAAGGAAATTGCAAATAAAATGAAAATCCGAAAAATACCAGAAAAATAAATGAAACAAAATAATGTTCTTCTCTGATATCGGTTGTAACAAGTAAAGTTGAACCTGAGTCCGGATTATCCATGACTGTAAACTCAACACTTATTGGATCAGTAAATGACGGATTACCCTCCATTATCAATACGCCTGCCGAAACCATTGCTGAAATCCTGAATTGATTACTATGTATTTTGGTTATTTGAACACCCTTGCAATATGAAATCGCATCCAAAAAATCCTGCACAGATCCTGCAAAGGAAAACTGTTTATTTACCTGAGTAAATCGGTAGGGATTTTTAATTTTCATCAACTCAAAAATAATCAAATGAATTCTAATTCCTAATATCAATCAGTTCTTTTTTTAATAGCCGATCAACAGAAAACCGAATTTAACCTAACGTTTTCGCAGGCAATTTGCAACTTGTTAAAAATAAAAACTAAAGAATGCAAGATGTACATTAATCATATTTTACACGACCATTTAAAATGACTTTTCCCCGAAGAAAATTCAAAAAGCAGCGAGAAGCATATTCTAATCATAATTTAGACAAGTTTCATTACAAAAAAGAGGTATTCTCATAGGCATGAGAATACCTCTTTTTTACTTTCAAACTCTTTTATTTTAATTACTATCCGATAGCAGTGTTATTCGTTTTGTAACAACCGACTGATCGTTTTGAATGCGCACAAAATAAAATCCCTGTCGTTGACCTGATAAATCAATCGCAAATTGATTTGATTTAACTTTTCTGATTCGTGCCTGAATTTTATTTCCTAACAAATCATAAACACTCACTGTTGTTTTTGTGCTGAATGATTGGCGGGTTGAAACTGTAACATTACCTGTTGTAGGTGTAGGATAAATAGAAATATTATCGGCAGTAAGATTTTCAGGAACACCAATCACGGCATTGGAATAAATTTTCACATCATCAAATGCCAGATTACCTCCGGCAGCAGCTTTGCGATATAAAAATCTCACATAAAATGTTCCCGATGGTAAAGGTACTGTACGGGTTGTTCCGGTAGTTGGAAGGTTATCGAGATAAGTTGACATATTCCAGACTACACTGTCTTCACTGGTCCAGATTTGCAATTCGTTTAGTGGCGAAAATGGAGCACCATTTCCTCTTATAAAAAATGAAACAGAATCCATATTAGGATATCCCGGAGTAGCTACGTAATCGCTGTCGTTACCAAATTTATACGATGGGGAAGATACTCCATAGTTAAGTGTGGATGTATAAAAGGAATTGGACGTATTCCAGGAAAGGTACCAGCCGGCCGGCATGGTAGCGATTGTTCCGGTATAATTATCGAATCCGGTGGAAATGGCAATTGCCTGAGAAAATGCGTTATTCAGATTTAAAGTCAGGAGTAGTGCAGCAAGAGTAAGTTTTATTTTCATCACTAATAATTTATGGCTACGAATGTAAATGTAGTAAATGTGTTAATGATGAAGAAAAGGCAAAAATCCTGCCAGAGCAGTAGTTTACTCTTGCGTATTGAATCGATTCATGGTAAAAGCAGGGCCAATGGCAATAAAGGAACGAACGGCTTCGGATGCCAGTTCAATCTTTTTTTGGATCATTTCCTGTTGTTCTGCTGGCCACTTACTTAGCACATAATCAGCTTGTTGACCTTTAAGGAAGTCGTTCCCCACTCCAAACCGTAATCGGGCATAATTGGTGGTATTCAGCACTTCATTAATACTCTTCAGGCCGTTATGTCCTCCATCGCTACCTTTCAGGCGAATGCGGATGGTTCCGGGCGGCAGGGCGATATCATCGGTTAGTACGAGGACATTTTCCAATGGAATATGCTCTTGTTGCATCCAGTAATTGACCGCTTTACCGCTAAGATTCATATAGGTGTTAGGCTTCAAAAAAACAGCCTGCTTGCCACGCACTTTAAAATTGGCAACATCGCCATAACGTTGTGATGAAAAAAAAGCTTCGGCATTCTTTACCAGGAGGTCAAGAATGTCGAAGCCGATATTGTGTCTTGTATTTGCGTATTCAGAACCGGGATTCCCGAGTCCAACCACCAGAAATTTCAAAATTCAGTGGGATTAAGCAATTATTTTTTAGCTGCTTTCGCTGCTTCAGCAGGAGTTTCAACCACGTTACGGGTAGTTCTGATTCCAACGATAACGTTATTTGGTGAATCGGTGAATTCAACACCATCTAACTTGAGGTCACCAACACGAACCGACTGACCGATTTGCAACGGAGTGATGTCGATATCAATTGCATCAGGAAGTTGTGCCGGAAGCGCTTTGATAGCCAGTTTACGAACTTTAGTAATCAGTTTACCTCCTTGTTTTTGACCTTCAGAAGTTCCGTTGATTTTCACAGGAACGTCGATCATAACTTTCTTATCATCCTGAACTTCGAGGAAGTCGATGTGAAGAAGTTTGTCAGAGATTGGGTGGCACTGAATTTCTTTCATGATGGTAGTGTAAGTAGTACCACCAACATTAATTTTAACTGTGTATACTTCAGGTGTATAAACTAGATCTCTGAAGCTCAAAACAGGAGCAGAGAAATGGATATTTTCTTTTCCACCATAAATTACACATGGCACCATGCCGGTGTCTCTTAGTTTTTTGGTGTCTTGTTTGGTGAGGCCTTCTCTTTTAGCACCTGCAATTTCAAATGATTTCATGACGATAGATAATAAATATTAAGCTTTAACAAATAATGGACTAATAGATTCGTACGCATATACTTTGCGGATTGCTTTTGCAAACAGATCAGCAGTTGGTAATGCAGTAATTTTTGGTGATGGGCGTTTAAGCGGAATAGTATCGCAAACGATCAGTTCAGTGAGAACTGATTCTTCAATTCTTTCATAAGCTCTACCGGAGAGAACTGGGTGGGTACAGAAAGCGCGTACGCTGGCAGCACCTTTTTCCATAATCATTTCGGCAGCTTTGGATAGGGTTCCTGCAGTGTCAACGATATCATCTACCAACACTACATTTTTACCTTCCACATCACCGATGATTTGCATGCTTTCAATTTCGTTGGCGCGTTTGCGATGCTTATCGCAGATAACCATATCAACACTGAAATACTTTGCATATTCACGGGCGCGGTGAACACCACCCATATCGGGAGCAGCAATTAAGAGGTCATCTAATTGCAGACTTTTAATATAAGGAACGAAAATGGTTGATGCGTCCATGTGATCAACAGGGACATCAAAAAAGCCCTGAATCTGGGGAGCGTGCAGGTCCATTGTCATTACCCGGGTAACACCCGCGGCAGTTAACAGATTGGCAACCAGCTTAGAACCTATGGCAACTCTGGGTTTATCTTTACGATCTGACCGGGCATAACCGAAATAAGGAATAACAGCAGTTATATAATGTGCGGAAGCTCTTTTGGCAGCATCGATCAGCAATAACATCTCAAAGAGGTTATCGACAGGAGCGAAAGTTGACTGGATAATAAATACATCGCAGCCACGAACACTCTCATCGAAATAAGGAGAGAACTCACCGTCGCTGAACCTTGAAACTGTTACTTCTCCAAGCGGAGAGCCGTAACAATCGGCAATTTGTTCAGCCAGATATCTGGATGTAGTACCTGAAAATATTTTTACCTGCCTGGCCATACTGGTTTTTCTAAGGGGATGCAAAGAAACAAAATTTTTACCTCCTTACAAAATAAATTGAGACCTATTTAGGGTGCCGGAAGAGAATTGCTAACAGGACATCTTTAATTTCATACATATCTAATAATCAAATACATAAGTGGGTAAAATCCCAATTTTGGGGAACCCGTCTCGGCAGGTTATCAGGAATATTTATGATGAAGGTAGGATATTTAGTCCTGATTTTGTTATTTCGCAGCCTGATTTCAGGCCCGGGTGGCGGAATTGGTAGACGCGCTGGTCTCAAACACCTGTGGGTTCACCCCCGTATCGGTTCGACCCCGATCCCGGGTACTTGTTAAAAAAAGCCGCTTGAAAGAGTGGCTTTTTTAATTTTCGCAAGATTCAGAAAGAAAATAGAACAAGTACCGGTTCAGTCACCAAAATCATCAAAATATTAGACGCGCTGCCCCGATAGCTATCGGGACTATTGGGACCGGGAACCCAATAAAAAAGGCTGTCTCAAAAAGTCGAGACAGCCTTTTTTTATTCTCCCATTACCTCAAGCAGTCAATACATTTCTGAATGACACTTTTGATTCAACCAGTTCCCGGACTTTTGAAATAGCAATCCGCTCCTGTACCATGGTATCACGATGACGGACTGTTACTGTTTGATCCTCTATTGTCTGATGATCGATAGTCACGCAAAATGGAGTACCTATTGCATCTTGTCTGCGATATCTTTTTCCTATGGAATCCTTCTCATCATACTGACACAGGTAATCGAACTTCAGCTGATCGATCAATTCACGTGCTTTCTCAGGTAATCCGTCTTTCTTCACCAAAGGCAACACTGCAACTTTAACAGGAGCTAAGAAGGCCGGTAAATTCAATACAACACGTTCTGATCCATCTTCAAGTTTTTCTTCGGTATATGCCTGCGACATCACTGCAAGGAACATGCGATCGAGTCCAACTGATGTTTCTACTACATAAGGCACATAGCTCTCATTTAATTCCGGATCAAAATATTGCAATTTCTTACCTGAAAAAGATTCATGTGACTTAAGATCGAAATCGGTGCGGGAATGAATTCCTTCCAACTCCTTAAATCCAAATGGAAACTCAAATTCAATATCAGCTGCAGCATTTGCATAATGTGCGAGTTTAATATGGTCGTGAAAACGGTATTTCCCTGCAGGGAAGCCCAGGGCACGATGCCACTTAAGGCGCGCTTCTTTCCAGTAGTGATACCATTCCATTTCCGTTCCGGGCTTCACAAAAAACTGCATTTCCATTTGTTCAAATTCACGCATGCGGAAAATAAACTGACGGGCAACAATTTCATTACGAAAAGCTTTTCCGGTTTGTGCAATACCAAAAGGAATTTTCATCCGTCCTGTTTTTTGTACGTTCAGAAAATTCACAAAAATTCCCTGAGCAGTTTCAGGTCGCAGATAAAGTGTACTTGCATCTTCACTCACCGATCCCATTTGTGTAGAGAACATGAGGTTAAATTGTCTCACATCGGTCCAGTTACGTGTACCTGAAACGGGACAAACAATTTCCAGATCCAAAATTAACTGCCTGATGGCTGCCATATCTGACGCTTCCATTCCTGTACGGAACTGCTCATTAATAGCATCAATTTTTTTCTGATTTTCTACTACCCGGGGATTAGTAGAACGAAATTGATTTTCATCGAAGGCATCTCCAAAACGATCGCGGGCTTTAGTTACTTCTTTTTCAATCTTAGTCTCAATCTTAGCAATATGATCTTCAATCAGAACATCAGCACGATATCTTTTTTTCGAATCTTTATTATCGATCAGCGGATCATTAAAGGCATCCACGTGACCCGATGCTTTCCAGGTGGTTGGATGCATGAAAATAGCCGCATCAATACCAACAATATTTTCGTGCATCTGCACCATCGCTTTCCACCAGTACTCGCGGATATTTTTCTTAAGTTCTGAACCGTATTGACCATAATCATATACAGCACTTAAACCATCGTAAATTTCACTCGAAGGAAATATAAAACCATACTCTTTGCAATGTGAGATCAGGTTCTTAAATAAATCGTCATTTGTAGCCATGCCGCAAAGATAAGCATACGAATGGCAATGAAAACAAGGGACTAAATATTTATAAGTTTTTGAATATCAGCTACTAACAACCAAACTAAGGTTTGATTTTTGTTAACTCCTCGGCAGCCTGATTCGCATAGAAGCCCTTTTTATTTACAATCTGCTCCAGCAATTGCTTGCCTTCAGCGGTCTTTCCGGAAGCCGTGAGTGTTCGAGCTTTATAAAATTCAGCTTCCTCATAAAAAGGGCTAAGGGAATTAGCAGCAATTGGTTTTAACAACTTCAACGCTTTGGAATAATCTTTCAAATGAAAATGACATAATCCACTGTAAAAAGAGGCATTCTGATCACCGGGATTAATTTTCAGAATCTGACTAAATTGTTCCAGGGATGATTCATAACGTCCTTTGTTGAACAACACTATAGGGTCGGTAAGCAAATTCAGGTAACTGGTTTTGCGGTTGACTTCATCACCGGATTTTGCCTCTTCTGCTTCAGCAACACTTTTCTTGCTTCTGTTTTCAAATTTACTTGGAGTACTTTTAGCAGGTTCCGATTTTGAAGATTGCTTAAAGAAATTCAAATGATAATCGATGACCTTAACATTATCGATATAAGTAATAACCTGCGCAGGCATATAAGACCCATGACTTACATTAGAAACTGTTTTGTCGATTTTTTCGAGCTCATAGTTACTTCCCAAGTTGACGACTGCAGGCGCGGTATGATCAGCAGTTACAGATGCATCCTGAACATATATTTCAGATTTAGTTGATTCTTTTTTACTGGCAAGAATACTAACATCTTCCATTTTTTCTTCCACAGAATTACCGGATACAGATTCAAAATCTTTACTGACATCACTTTCTGCAACACCATTTTCAGACACCTGAACTTTTGAAACAACGGCAGCCTGTTCCGTATTTTGTTTGGTAGCCTGCAATTGATTATTTACAACTACTTTAGTGTCGGGAACAGCCTGATCGGAGGTAACTGCAGGTAAGGCAGGTTCAGCAACAACTTCTTCAGATTCTGACTTTTCAGCCACTGCCAACTCAGGTTCATTGGCATCTTTATACTGCATATAAGTGAAAACAGACAACAACATAACTGCAGTAACGGAAGCTGCAATTGCCCAGTAAGAAAACGATCCTGCACCTGCAGGTTTTTCGGTAATAGCACCAACCTTCGAATGGATATCATCGAGAGCTGCGGTGCCCGAAACCAGAGCTAATCCTTCAAGTGCTTCGGCACAAAGAGGGCAATCGATAAGATGTTCTTCGACTTCATGTTTCTGATCAGCAGACAATTTATCGTCGCGATAATTTAAAAGTAAATCGCGCTTGATACAGCCTGTTTCCAGAAATATGTCAGTGTTTATCTGTGACTTCATGGCTATTTTTCAACATATAAATTTTCAGATTTCTTTTTCCATTCTGAATAAAACTCTTCACTTCATTCAATGAGAAACCTGCTATTTCTGCTACATCCTGGTAGCAATATTTTTTAAGATAGAATAATTCAATACAAATACGTTGCTCTTCATTCAGGTGCTTAATACCTTCTTCCATCAATTGCAACTGGTGTTCTTTGTTATCCACGGCACTGAGATGATCAAATTGATGCGTTTCCATAAATGCATCCAGTCCGGGTCCATTTTCATCATCCACATAAGTCATAGCCTTTCTGCTTCGAAGCTGCATCAGACAATAGTTTCGTGCAACACTGTGGATCCAGAAATTAAATTTTACTACTTCAAACCTTTTCAGGTCTTCCATTAACTTCTCGAAAATATTCAGGGTAGCATCTTTGCTGTCGTCTTCATTTTTGAGGTATTTCATGCAAACACCAAAAACCAGGTGCGAATACCGTTCAAATAAAATTCCGAGCGCTTTTTTATCTCCTTTTTGGCGAAAAGAATTTATGAGCTGCTGATCATCCTGATCCTCATATTTCTTTTTTCCGGTGAGCCATAATGCCATTGCGAATGCCATATTTCAAAGGTAGGTGCAAATTGCCCATTCTTTCCACACTTCCACAAAAAATAAATTTTATTTACCTCATTTTGTGGAATCCCCAAAGGTTCTTCATCTGGAGTTCATAATCAATCAAAAATTCTGATCCAATGAAAAACTCAACCAAATCGCTGCTATTTTCAGGACTTATCTTATTGATAGTCACAGCATACAGCTTCAGTACCGGACTTACCACTTCCGTCCTCAAGGGTACCGTGAGAAGCAAAACCGACAAAGAAATTATTCCCGGAGCAGTTATCGAGTTAGGTCAAAAAATAGGCGAACCGGTTAAAAGAGTCATGACAGATATAGATGGCCATTTTGAATTTAAAGGTATTAATCAGGGCACCTATAATTTGAAGATTAATGTTATTGGATACCAAACTAAAGAGATAACCAATGTTCAACTCGAGGCGGGTAAAACTAAAACACTAATTATTGAATTAGAGGAAACTTTAACCAATCTGAAAGAAGTTCTACTCCATGCTCCTCAAAAACAGGACTACAAAAAAAGTGAAGCTGAAGAAGACAAAGTGTTCTTCCAGTCCTTGAATACAATTACTTCAGGAAATTATATTCCATGCCGAACAAAGACTATCAGTGAACCATTCAACACCGAGCAATACGATCACATGCCTGAAAACGATTTTCATGCAACAACCGATTCGCCGCTTTCAACTTTTTCTATTGATGTTGATCCGGCTTCCTATGCAAATGTCAGACGTTTCATAAACAGTGGCAATTTACCTCCGGTAGATGCGGTTCGAATTGAGGAAATGATAAATTATTTCAGCTACGATTATCCCGAGCCAAAAACCAACGAACCATTTTCGATCATCACCGAGCACAGTACCTGTCCATGGAATAAAGACCATCAGCTCGTGAGCATTGCATTGCAGGCTAAGAAAATTCCGATGTCGCAATTACCTCCATCCAACCTGGTCTTCTTATTGGATGTCTCAGGCTCAATGAACAGTGAAGACAAACTACCACTCTTAAAAAAATCAATTGGATTACTTACGAATCAACTTCGGCCAACCGACAAAGTTGCGATTGTGGTTTATGCCGGAAATGCCGGATTAGTTTTACCTTCCACATCGGGCAACGACAAAGCAACCATATTGCAGGCATTGGATCAATTGAGTGCAGGTGGATCAACTGCAGGAGGAGCAGGTATACAATTGGCATATAAAATAGCATTGGAAAATTTTATTCCAAATGGAAACAACAGAGTTATCCTTGCTACTGATGGTGATTTTAATGTTGGCGTAAGCAGTGATGGTGAACTTGTAAGAATTATAGAAGGAAAAAGAGCAACCGGTATATTTTTAACTGTGCTTGGTTTTGGAACCGGCAATTTGAAAGATTCCCGCATGGAGAAACTGGCCGACAAAGGAAATGGGAACTATGCTTACATCGATAATATTATGGAAGCAAATAAAGTTCTGGTGAAAGAAGCAGGTGGTACACTTTTTACACTTGCTAAAGATGTGAAGCTACAAATTGAATTTAATCCTCAATATGTAAAAGCATACAAACTGATTGGTTACGAAAACAGAATTTTACAACACCGCGATTTTAATGATGACAAAAAAGATGCTGGAGATCTTGGCAGCGGCCATACGGTAACTGCCTTGTATGAAATTGTCCCTGCAGGAAGTGATGATGAGTTTTCCAAAGTTGATCCGTTAAAATATCAGCCTACTCAAAAAGTCAATACAGGAAATGATGAAATGCTGACTGTAAAATTCCGCTATAAGGATCCACAATCAGAAACCAGTAAATTAATCACAAGGGTTTTAGCAGCGAAAAAAGTTACCCCACACGACATTGCATCCATGAACTTACGATTTGCAGCAGCAGTTGCCGGTTTCGGATTAATACTTCGTGATTCAGAGCATAAAGGGAATGCCGATTTTAAGATGGTAACATCATTGGCTCGTGCAGCAAAAGGAACAGATCATTCAGGAGACCGCGCAGCCTTTATTCAAATGGTAGAAACTGCAGCGCTGCTTAAAGAAAATTTATCAGGAAAATAAATCGGTTGACACAAAATAAATTCCGTTCACTGTTTAAAAAT
>CAUJFJ010000152.1 GCA_963169675.1 Bacteroidota bacterium | reverse complement strand
TCGGATTCAACCCTGTAACTTGTTGACTAGTTGCTGTGAGCCCGGAAACATTATAAATCATGGATGCCGTAGTAAATGTGCTGCTGGTAGAGACCTGCAGTGTGTAACTATCTGCGCCCGGTACCGGAGTCCAGCTAAATACCGGATTCAATGGAATGCCCGTTGCTGTATCTGCAGGATAGGTTAACGTTGCAGCAGCTGTAGCTGATGTGAAATTGTAAACATTGGAAGGTATACTTTCATGACCACCATTATTCGATTTTACTCTCCAGAAATAATTAGTAAATCCTCCTAAGTTAGTGATGATAGCACTATTGGTTCCTGCATTCCTTGAGATGTCGATGGTAGAAAATGCAGGGTCGGTACTGAGTTCAATAGTGTACATGACAGCTCCCGGAACAGCGCTCCATACAAAAGATTGTGTATTTAAAACACCAGTAGCTCCATCAGCAGGTGCAGTTAATGTTGGTGCATCAGGAATACTATCATTCACGCCGGTGTATGAAACAAACATATCTATTTTTTGCAACGGCACATCATTGGCATCACGAGGTGATAAAACAATGGAGTCAACAATGTTCAATCCTGATGTTACTTGTCCGAATACGGTATAATTTCCATCCAGAAAAGTTGAATTGGCAACACAGATATAAAATTGAGAGTTTGCGCTATTCGGATCGTTATCGCGTGCTGCTCCTATGATTCCCCTGAGGTGTCGAACTACATTAAATTCGGCCGGTACAGTTGGTTGCCAGGGTTGTCCCTGACCCCATGTAGAAATAGGGCCACTAATGGTGTTTGGATCTCCACCCTGAATAACAAATCCAGGAACCACTCTGTGAAATGCGGTGCTGTCGAAAAATTGTTCACTGGTGAGACTGTCGAACATATGCACATGTAAAGGTGCAATGAGTGGAAACAACTCTATATTAATGGTGCCGAGATAATTTCCCGCACGACGGGTAATAATTTCATATTGTGGCTTGTCGATGCCTTGTGCCTGAAGGTCGATAACAGAAAACGCAATGAGAATAAACAGTATAAATCTTTTCATGGACATCACTTTTTAAATTAAGCTTCTAAAATTAGGTAAAAGATTCAGAATGGTCAATTGTAGTTTGATAATTTGTTCATCCTGAGACCTGAAAGATCATCTTCTACAAAAACACGGTTTAATAAAGACTTTGGTGAAATGATTTTTGTCATGGATTGATTTTTGTCTTTCAGTATCTTTACTACCATAAATAAAAGTAAAAAATATGAGTCAGCGCAAAATATTTATAGTTGAGGAGGATCTCGGGTTTGCAGATAAATTAAAAGCCTTTTTAAAGGAACGTCCCCAATGGGAAGTAACCTGGTTTGCCACCGGCGAAGATGCAATTCAGTCAGCACATCGTGACCCACATGTTGTTATAATCGATTATCACCTGGATCAGTTAAAAGGTCAGGGATTGAATGGGATCGATACCATGAAAGAGATCCGGAAGATTGCGCCCGAAGCACATTGCTGGTTTCTATCGGGTCAGCAACACTATGGAGTGGCTTTGCAAACAATTTCGGAAGGTGCTGAAGGTTATATTATTAAGGATGAAAATGCACTGGTGGAAATCGGAAAAATTCTGGATGAACTGGTGGAAATGTAGCGCAAACTTATTCGCATTCACCCGTTAATAAGTAACAGGATCCCACCCGGGATGAATTGGTATTTGTCTATATTTTTACATCCATCAGGCATTATAAAGCCCATTTTAAGATATGGAAATACCGGTACAACAATTGGCTCCCTTGCTGAAAAGTAGGCGTAAAGACTTAAAAATCAAGCAAGAGGATCTATCTGAGACCACAGGAGTTGCCTTACGGACCATTCGGGATTTAGAAAAGGGATTAGGAAATCCGTCGCTACATACCCTGGAAAAAGTCATGCAGGTTTTAGGGATTGAACTTATTTTCAGACTTCGCAAATGAACCGTACTTTATACAATACGCCGCGTTGTCCGGGTTCTTTAAAAGATGGTTTCAACTCTTATAATCCGGGTACTTTACGAACTTTGTTCGACAGCCGGAAAGTTTTTCATGTTATTGAGGGGAATTCCGACACAGTATCCTGGCAGAAAGCAAGAATCGATGGTGAGCAATTTGGTGGACAACAATGGTATCGGGTAGCACTAAATAAAAACAAACCCGAACCACATCCTGCAGGTAATTACATTTTAAAAATAGTTCCGGATGAAACAGATGGGGTGAAATTCCCATTTGAGCAGGCAGGCAATGAACATTTTTGTCTGCAGCTTGCAAAGCAGGTTTATGGAATTGACACCGTTCCTAATGCGATGATATTTTTTGAAAACGGACAACCCGCAATCATTGCCCGTTATTCTGATAGTTTCCCATTTCATCAAGATGAAATAAAAGACTTCAGTCAATTAATTAATCAAAATGAAACGCAACCACATATTGATAAAGATAAGTTTTCTTATTATGACCTGGTAACTGTTATCAATGAAAATGTTGCAGCTTCATTGATTGGGAAAGAAAGATTTTTTACCAATATTTTATTCAGCTGGCTGGTTGCTAACGGCCATGCATATATGAAAAACATCAGGCTTCGGAAAACTCCTTTAGGGGACTATACCATTTTTCCATTGGCAGATATTTTATGTACCCGTGTTCATTCAATAGGGCCTGAAATTGCCGCTCCCGGCGGATTGTATCAGGGAGATAAAAATACTCCGGAGTTCCGGGAGTATGGTCACTATACACGAAATGAGTTTACCCATTTAGCATTACGATTGGGAATAAACCGAAAGCGATCCGATAAAATTATGGATCATTTGGTAGCCGGAAGAAATGATGCAGGTAAATTACTCGATCAGGCATTTGTTCCTGAAGAAGTGAAAAATATTATTCGCTATTATTTTAATGAAAGACTGATGCGTTTGAAGTAGCACCAGTTTAGATGCTTGGAAAATTATAATTCAAGCCAGGCTTTAGCATCATTCACATCAATAAAATACTTGGTTTCAAAACTGATCACCGGTTGTGCTGTTGAAATAATTTTTTTGACTGATGTGTTATTGAAATAATCGAGTGATGTTACAATTGCCATTTTTTGAATTCCGGTCACAGCAATTTTCGGAAACCATACATTAGCTGCCCATTCTTCATCGGCAGGTAATATAGCTTCCATGTTTTTTAGATTCGCCAACCAGAATTTTGCATTGTGTTCAATCACTGCCTCGAGAGCAACATTAAGCCCTTCCCGAAACTGATCTGAAGTTGCAAATTTCTTCCATTTTAACTTCACCAGATGTTGATCCGGATTTACGTAAATCGTTAAAAAATCCTGATCAAATAAAATATCATTTGCTGTCATCACGATACAAAAGTAATGTAGTTTTCAGATGTTTTTTGCCCGATTTGGTAAAGATAAACTACAATTTTGTGTATTGGCCATTTTAGTGGGTAAATCGATTACCTGACTCGGTGACCGAATTTTTAAAGTGTGGATTTTTGTAGTAAAACAGCTACATTTGAACCGTTACACCGGATGCTATTCCTGTTTTCGCTTTCCTTTCAAGGTGCTACCTTTGCAACTCAAACAAAATCATGTCAATTAAAAAAATCAGAACCCGTTTTGCTCCCAGTCCAACCGGCCCGTTACACATGGGTGGGGTGCGGACTGCCTTATTTTGCTACCTCTTTGCCAAAAAGCATGGTGGTGATTTTCTGTTAAGAATTGAAGATACTGACCAAAGTCGCTACGTCCCCGGCGCTGAAGAATACATCGTTGCAGCCCTTAACTGGTGCGGGATTCAGATCGATGAAGGGGTTTCTGTTGGTGGAAAATTTGAACCATACCGCCAAAGTGAAAGAAAAGAGCAGGGTATTTATTTGAAATATGCCAAAGAAATGATCGCTTCCGGTCATGCTTATTATGCATTTGATACTGCCGATGAACTGGAAGACATGCGAAATCGTTTGATAGCGGCAGGTAATGTTGCTCCACAATACAACCATGAAACACGTAAAACAATGTCTAATTCGTTGACATTGAGCGCAAAAGAAGTTGACGACAAATTTGCGGCCGGTGTTCCGTATGTAATTCGTTTAAAGGTCCCTTCCGGGGAAGAAATCACCTTTACGGATTTAATTCGGGGTGAGGTGACTGTAAATTCGTCGCTGGTGGATGATAAAGTTTTGTTGAAATCAGATGGAATGCCAACATATCACCTGGCCCATATTGTGGATGATGTGTTGATGGAAATCTCTCATGCCATCCGTGGTGAAGAATGGTTGCCATCAGCTCCTGCACATATATTAATTTACCGTTTTCTTGGTTGGGAAGCATCGATGCCACAATATGCCCACCTTCCTTTGTTGCTGAAACCGGATGGAAATGGAAAGCTAAGTAAACGGGATGGCGACCGGTTAGGGTTTCCTGTTTTCCCATTAGATTGGCAGGATCCTAACACAGGTGAAAAGTCGTCGGGTTATCGCGAACGAGGTTATTATCCGGAAGCATTTGTTAATATGCTGGCATTTTTAGGATGGAACCCGGGAACGGAGCAGGAACTTTTTACGATGGAGGAATTGATTCAGCATTTTTCATTCGAACATGTTCATAAAGCAGGTGCACGTTTTGATCCTGAAAAAGCGAAATGGTTCAATGAACAATATCTGCGTAAGCAAACAGCTGAAGCACTTGCAAACGGTTTGCAATCTGTTGTGAAAAGCAAGTTCAATTTAGGCAATGATGATATTAAAATTTCTTCTGATTATTTAGTAAAAGCAGTCACGCTGCTGAAGGATCGTGTACAATTTGAATCGGAATTGATAGAGAAAGGAAGTTATTTGTTTCAGGCACCTGATGTTTATGATGAACAGGTGCTGGCAAAAAAATGGAAACCTGAACTTGCTTCATTTTTCAATGCATTGATTGAAAACTTAAGTTCACTACAAGTGTTTAATTCTGTTGCTGTTGATGCTACTATAAAAAGTACTGCTGCAACATCCGGAATTAAACCGGGAGAGATTATGCAACTGTTGCGCGTATTTGTAAGCGGGCAGGGTGCAGGAGTCGATTTAATCGGGATGCTGGAACTCTTTGGAAAGAATGAAGTTATTGATAGATTAAACAAGGCTTTGAAAAAAGTAAATTAAGAATATTTAAGACCGGAATGCCGGTGAAAATTTCAAGTATAAAATATAGTTAATTTAAAATTAAAATGTCAACTGAAAAATCGTTGAATTTCCTTGAGGAAATTGTGAAGGAAGATGTGGCAAGCGGTAAACATGGTGGTCGTTTGCTCACTCGTTTCCCGCCTGAACCCAATGGCTATTTGCATATCGGGCATTCGAAATCTATTTGTTTGAATTTCGGATTGGCGCAACAATTTGGCGGACAAACTAATTTGCGATTTGATGATACCAATCCGGTTACTGAGGATACCGAATATGTCGACAGTATCATGGAAGATATTGCCTGGCTGGGATTTAAATGGGCGAATGTGTTTTATGCATCCGACTATTTTGATCAGCTCTACAATTTTGCAGTGAAATTAATTGAGCAGGGCTTAGCTTATGTTGATGATAGTTCAGCAGAAGAAATTGCTGCGTTGAAAGGTACACCAACAGAGCCTGGTAAAGACAGTCCTTATCGCAGCAGAAGCATTGAAGAAAATCTCTCACTGTTTACGCGTATGCGAAATGGCGAGTTTAAAGATGGTGAAAAAGTATTGCGTGCAAAAATTGATATGGCTTCACCGAATATGCATTTACGTGATCCGCTGATGTACAGAATTAAGCATGCCCATCATCATCGCACCGGTGATAAATGGTGCATTTATCCAATGTATGATTTTGCTCACGGACAATCGGATGCCATTGAAAACATTACGCATTCTATTTGTACACTCGAGTTTGAAGTACACAGGCCATTATACGAGTGGTTTATACAAAAACTGGATTTGTATCCATCAAGACAATATGAGTTCGCACGATTGAATCTCAATTACACGGTAATGAGCAAACGGAAGTTGCTGCAACTGGTCAACGAAAAACATGTTACCGGTTGGGATGATCCTCGTATGCCTACTATTAGCGCATTACGAAGACGTGGTTATACTCCGGAAAGTATTCGTGCCTTTGCAGAAAAAGTTGGAGTAAGCCGACGCGATAATATTATTGATGTTGGATTGCTTGAATTTTGTATTCGCGAAGACCTGAATAAAAATTCACTTCGTGCGATGGTCGTTATTGATCCTTTGAAGTTAGTTATAACCAATTATGAAGAAGGAAAAACTGAAATTCTGACAGGAGAAAATAATCCGGAAGATGAAAACAGTGGCACACGCGATATTCCTTTCAGCCGCGAATTATTTATTGAACACGAAGACTTCAAAGAAGTAGCTGAAAAAAAATATTTCCGTCTGGCTCCCGGTTTAATGGTGCGTTTGAAGAGCGCCTATATCATCAGATGCGATTCCTTTGTTAAGGATGAATCAGGTAATATTAAAGAAGTGCATTGTACCTATTTCCCCGAAAGCCGGAGTGGTTCCGATACTAGCGGACTTCAGGCAAAAGGAGTTATTCATTGGGTTGAAGCAAACACGGCAATTCCTGTTGAGGTAAGATTGTATGATCGGTTATTCGGAGTTGAAGATCCTTCTTCTGAAGATGGCGATTTCAAATCGTATTTAAATCCACATAGTCTGGATGTGAAATCAAATGCCCTGGGAGAACCATCCTTAAAAAATGCTGCCGTGGGCGATAAGTTCCAGTTTCTGCGAAAGGGCTACTTTTGTGTTGACCGGGATTCAGTAGGCGGAAAACTCAT
>CAUJFJ010000151.1 GCA_963169675.1 Bacteroidota bacterium | reverse complement strand
TGACCATCTTTTCATCTGTGTTCTGTAATTTAGCACCCTTAATTTGAATTCATGGCAATTGATCCAATTCACGCAGCTGCTCATTTTCTGGAACGCCAATTAAAAGCAAAGCCGGTTGTCGCGATTATATTAGGAACCGGTTTGGGTGGACTGGCCAAAGAAATAGATGAGGCCATCAGTATTCCGTATGAAGAAATACCGGGAATGGTAACTTCAACTGTCGAGTCACATAAAGGGAGAATGATTTTTGGAAAGCTAAATGGAGTAGAAGTGGTTGCGATGGTTGGCAGGTTTCACTTTTATGAGGGCTATTCCATGAAAGAAGTGACTTATCCGGTAAGGTTAATGAAGCATTTGGGAGTGCAAAAGTTAATGGTATCAAATGCTTCCGGTGCTTTGAATCCGAATTATGAAAAAGGCGATCTTATGTTGTTGGATGATCATATAAACTTGTTGCCGGGAAATCCTTTAATTGGTTCCAACCGGGATGATGAGGGCCCCAGATTTCCTGATATGAGTCATCCGTATGATCGTGGTATGAATCAATTGCTGAGAGATGTAGCTGACAGGAATAAAATTAAATTGCATCAAGGCATTTACGCAGCAGTGTCTGGTCCCAATCTGGAGACCCGGGCAGAGTATCGATACCTGCGAATTATTGGCGCCGATGTAGTTGGGATGTCAACTGTTCCTGAGGTAATTGTTGCCAATCATATTGGTCTACCATGTGCAGCAGTTTCCGTAATTACCGATACTTGCGACCCCGATAATTTGCACCCGGTTTCATTGGCTGAAATAATTGAAGTGGCTGCAACAGCTGAGCCGGTATTGACAAAATTAATAGTGCAGACAATGGCAGAATTATAAAATTTAAAATCTGAAATGATGATTACCAAAAGAACTCTTGATTTTTTAAAAGCGATTAAGAAAAATAATAACCGCGAATGGTTTGAGGTCAACCGAAGTAAATATGAGGATGCTAAAGCAGATTTCGAAAAGTTTGTAGAATCTCTGCTCCCTTTGCTCGTAAAAGAGAATAATAAACTAAAGGATTTGAAGGTTAAGGATTGCGTATTCAGAATTTACCGGGACGTGAGATTTTCAAAAAATAAAGCTCCATACAAAACTAACTTCGGTGCCTACTTTGTAGAAGGAGGGAAGAAAAGTTCGAAAGCAGGATATTATATTCAGATTGAGCCCGGGAATAGTTTTCTGGCCGGAGGCTGCTGGATGCCGGAAGCCCCTGTTTTGAAAGCCATCCGACAGGAAATCGATTATAATTTAAAGGACTTTGAGAAGATTATGAAGAGTAAAGCTTTTAAAAACCGCTTCGGTGAATTGTCGGATGCGAGGCTGAAAACTACGCCTAAAGGTTACGATGCTGAAAATCCTG
The DNA here is from genome assembly GCA_963169675.1 of Bacteroidota bacterium. Classification (GTDB taxonomy): domain Bacteria; phylum Bacteroidota; class Bacteroidia; order AKYH767-A; family OLB10; genus JADKJB01. The sequence continues at coordinate 6,175 of CAUJFJ010000151.1, read as the reverse complement.
CGATCGATTATCTCCGTCAAACGAGTTTCACCGTAACTGCTGCCATAAAGGATAAGGATTTAGCTGTTCCCGGATTTACAAAGGACGCGGCCAAAGCTTATAAGGAAATGTTGCCCTTTCTACAATTTCTAAATGTGGCACAGGATTGAAAGTTAAGTCCAATAAAAAAGGCTGCATTTTGGTGCAGCCTTTTTTATTGGTGATTCTGTAATTACTCAACTGGCAAAACAGAAACATATGATTTTTCATCAGTTCTTTTTCTGAAAGTAACAACACCTTCACGAAGTGCGAACAGGGTGTGGTCTTTACCAATTCCAACTCCTTCAGCAGGGTGGTGTTTGGTTCCTCTTTGACGAACAATGATATTGCCGGCAATAGCCATTTGACCACCGAATATTTTGATTCCGAGTCTTTTACTGTGTGATTCCCTACCGTTTTTGGAACTACCGACCCCTTTTTTGTGTGCCATTTTATTGTTGTATTATCTGGTTATTAATGAATTAAGCAGAAATTCCGCTGATCTGAATTTTGGTGAATTGTTGTCTGTGACCATTTGATTTCTGGTAACCTTTTCTTCTTTTCTTTTTGAAAACGATTACTTTATCGCCTTTTAAATGATTAAGAACGGTAGCAGAAACTGTTGCGCCACTTAATACAGGTGTTCCGATTTTGGCTTTTCCACCATTATCCACCAGTAATACCTGGTTGAATTCAACTTTATCACCCTCTTTTGCATCCAGTCTGTGAACTATAACCGATTGATTTTCAGTTACTTTCATTTGCTGTCCTGCGATGGTTACTATTGCGTACATTTTGATAGATATTAATTATGAACTCCCTGGTTTTTATATAGGGGATGCAAATGTACGAAACCTTTATTACAATTCCCAAGCACCCACAAAAAAAATCCTGAATTTCAGGTCTGACGCGTTGATTTCTTGTTAATTAAATAAACACCTCCCAAGATAGCCGCCAGTGCAATCAGGTGGGAAGCGACCATTTTTTCTCCGTCCATCAATCCCCACATCATTGCAACAATAGGGATCAGATAGGTGACCGACGAAGCAAATAAAGCGCTCGATACTTTTATTAGCTTATTGAATATGACAATGGATATGGCTGTGCCAAATAATGCTAAAATGACCACATATCCCAGTGAAGCCATGGCATGTGGGTTTGATTTCAGGATTGGGATAAAGTCGGTGGTAAACAAATAGATTCCGGTTGGAGGTCCAACAATAAATAAGGCAAATCCGGAAATGAGAATTGACTTAACTTCCTGAAGTTTGTTTTTTATGATTGACACACTGCATGCATACATTACAGTAGCAAGGACGATTAACAGCGGGTACCAGGAAACATGACTGAAGGAACCATTAGCTGATATTAGAATGAGGCCAGTTGCCCCACCCAGACCCAGCAAAACACCCATCACTTTGCTTATTGTGGTTTCGGTTTTAAAAATGAAATAACCAATGATCAAAGTGAACACCGGAGTGAGGGAATTCAGCATTCCTGCCATGAAGCCCGGAATTTGGGTTTGTGCTGTTGCGAAAAGAAATGCTGGAATACCGTTTCCCAGCAGGCCCGTTGCAAAAATCCATTTCCAGTGTTCTTTCTTAATTTCTTTGATGTGTCGGATTACAAAAGGAAAGAGAAAAAGGAAGGAAGCAAACATTCTTATAGAGGCAACCTGAGGAGCACTGAAATCGATCAGTCCCCGCCTCATCAGGGTAAAAGAGCTTCCCCAGATCAACGCCAGGCCGATCATTAAAAACCATTTTACTGTATTTGGTTGCAGTGTTTTCATAGAATAAAAAAAGGCCGGTGAATTTCCGGCCTTTTTATTATTAAGCTAAAACAGCTTTTTTACTTTTTTTTCCAGCAGTTCCATTTGCTGAGGCTTTTGATAAACCGAAGGCGGCTTTCATTTTATCTACATGGTTAAGTTCTTCCCATGGGAATAATTTAACCTTGATTTTCTTCTCAGTTTTCTTGCCTTTGTTAAACACCTTGGTAACTTCAACCGTTTTACGTCCCATGTGGCCATATGCTGCAGTTTCCTGATAAATTGGTGTGCGCAATTTGAAACGTTGCTCGATAAAATATGGACGCATATCGAATTCTTTCATTTTGGAAATAACCGATGCAATTTCTCCATCAGAAAGAGCAACTTTAGAAGTGCCATAAGTGTCCACAAATAAACCTACCGGCTGAGCAACCCCGATTGCATAGGCAACCTGAACCAATGCCTGGTCACAAACTCCTGCAGCAACCAAATGCTTGGCAATATGACGTGTTGCATATGCTGCTGAACGATCTACTTTAGAAGGATCTTTTCCGGAGAAAGCTCCACCACCATGAGCACCTTTTCCACCATAGGTATCTACGATGATTTTTCTGCCTGTTAAGCCGGTATCTCCGTGTGGTCCTCCGATTACAAACTTACCGGTTGGGTTCACATGGAAGGTGATTTTATCGTTGAAAAGTGCCTGAACTCTCTTTGGCAACTTTTTCATGATTCTTGGAATAAGAATGGTTTTAACGTCTTTCAGAATCTGAGCCTGCATGGCTTTTTCAGTTCCGAAATCATCGTGCTGAGTTGAAATTACAATCGTGTCGATGCGACGTGGCTGATGATCATCACTGTATTCAATCGTTACCTGACTTTTAGAATCAGGACGAAGATATTTCATGATTTTGCCTTCTTTTCTGATAGCAGCTAATTCAAACAATAAAAGGTGAGCCAATTCCAATGGAAGAGGCATATAGTTATCGGTTTCTCTGTTGGCATAACCAAACATCATTCCCTGATCTCCTGCGCCTTGTTCTTCAGGCTTACGACGAACAACACCTTGATTGATATCAGGGGACTGCTCGTGAATAGCTGAAAGAATACCACATGAATTTGCTTCAAACATATATTCGCTCTTGGTGTAACCAATTTTACGAATAACTTCTCTTGCAATATCCTGTACATCAAGGTAAGCTTCAGATTTTACCTCACCGGCCAATACTACTTGTCCTGTTGTTACTAAGGTTTCACAAGCTACCTTTGACATAGGGTCATAGGCCAGAAAATAATCGATTAATGCATCTGAAATCTGATCCGCTACTTTGTCGGGATGCCCTTCGGAAACGGATTCTGAGGTGAATAAATAAGCCATTTTTAGGATTGAATTTTGTTGTTTGATGACAGGGAATCGCTTGGTGCAATTCTCAGTTTGATTTTTCGAGTGCAAAATTAGGAAAACAAACGGTTTCTGAAACCCTTGGTGGATAAGTTTTAAACCGTTTCTTGAAAAATTGAAAAGAAAAAGCCTGAATACCGGATTTTAGTCCGCTATTCAGGCTTAATTATAATTGCAATTAGTTATTTATCAGCCTGTTTGCCGAATATTTTAAAATGATCACGTTTCATTTTGTTGCGGGTTAAGTCACGTGCCATATCAACCATTCCAATTCCACCAACAGAAACTCCGGTCGACTGGCTGTCGTTAGTGTAGGCTAAAACAGACAAATCAGAAGCCTTGTAAACGTAGAATGAATAGCTTTGATCAGAATGAGGAATCATTATGCAAACTGCAATTCCTTCGGTCGCATTTAAAATAGCCTGATCAATTTCTGCTCTTCCTTCAAACATTTCTACAGGGTGGCTATACACTTTTTTGATATCTTCCAGGGTCGCCTCTGTGTCTTGCTTATTCACATAAAGCTTCATGTTTTTCAGTTGAGGTGCATTGGTTTTGAATAACTGACTGATTTTTATTTCACTCAATCCTTCTTCTTTGTATTTAAAGTGAAGCTGAATGGTTTTCATTGCAAAAACAAGATCAGCGCTGGTAGGGCAGGGACTTGGCATTGGAATGCCGATAATTTGTAAGCCATACATTTTATCATCAGTCAAACGGATGGAAAATTCACTTTTGATATAGTCACCACCTAGAATGTTGGTGCCTGCTAATTTATCTTTGAAACCACATGCACGACGGGTTGCATAATAGGAAGCTGCAGATGCAAATTGTACACGGTATTTTTCATATTCCATGAATGCATAACCGGGATCTTTTGCTTCAACAAGTTTATAAACCTCTGCTCTGGTTTTAAATTCAATTTTCGGACTAATGGTCCAGATTTTTGGGGCCAGTTCAGCCATCATAGCATTGTAATCAGCTATGTCCTTTTTGTAATTCTCAAGTTCTTCCGGTTTAATAGTACTCAATAGTTTTTCGGAAGGTTCTTCCACTATAACCAGCATTGTTCTGGCCTTTACTTTGGCAATAGCTTCAAGCTTAGATAATCCAACCTGTGCTTGTAAATTTCCGGCAATTAAACCGCCGGCAATAAGAAATAAGGTTACTGCAAATTTTTTCATGTGTCGTCGTTTTTTTTTCAAAAGTAGGTATTATCAAACAATTTTGCCGGGATACCAGTGGAATGTCCCCTTAAATCCTCAATTTTACACGCTGAATCCAAAGTGTCACATGCTCAAAATTAGTCGCATTATTCTCTTTTCTTCTTTTCTAATCATCATACTGCCAGTTAAAATCTATGCGCAACAAACTGATTCTGATACCACTGAAAGTAAAGGGATGTATCATTTTCGAAAATGGGCAGTTCCTGGAGTCCTGCTGGCTACCGGGTTGTATGTGTTGACAGATGATGCTCAAATCGACCGATATGAAATTGTGGAGGAACGGAATGAGTACTTACCCGGTTTTCATAATAAACTTGATAATTATCTGCAGTTTGCACCTGCAGCCGCAGCCCTTGGACTATCGGTTTCCGGCGTTAAGGGTAAGGATGGAACCGGCAATATGATGCTAAAGCTGGCTAAAGCGGAACTGATTATGATGGCAGTAGTCTATCCATTGAAAGCACTAACAAAAGGAGCCCGTCCCGACACTGGTGCTCTTACCACTTTTCCATCCGGACATACCGCACAGGCATTTGTGGCTGCAGCTTTTTTAGATGAACAATACAGAGAAAGATCGGTCTGGATCAGCATTGCTGGTTATGCAACTGCAACAGGAGTTGGAGTGTCCAGGATGTTGAATAACCGGCATTGGATTTCGGATGTCTTTGCAGGCGCCGGAATTGGAATAGCGAGTTATCAATTATCGTCGCTGACACATCGATACCGATGGAAAAATAAAAATACAACTGCGTTTATAATGCCTTGGATTAGCCCATCCCCGCAAGGGAAGCAAACCGGCATTACTTGTTTGGCAATTTTTTAAAAAATTAGTTTTTACCTGAAGTGAGTTGGTGAAAGACATCTTCCAGGGAACTTTCCGTTTTTTGGAGAGTTAACACTTTCAGATTATTGGCAACGGCAAATGCGAAAAGATCACTTCTTAAATCTGTACCGGCCGGACTAATCAGTTTGAATTTGTTTGTTCCCTGCGACTCAATTCTGCTAATACCGGGAAGTGTTTTTAACAACGCCATACTTACCTCTGACTCAAATTCCACTTCCAGCGTGCTGTTAGGTTGCGTTTTTTGCTGAATCACTTCTGTTTTATCATCAGCTACAATTTTGCCTTTGTTTATGATAATTACCCGGTTACAAATAGCTTCCACTTCCTGCATTATATGCGTCGAAAGAATCACGGTTTTTTGTTTGCCAATATCAGAAATCAATGCCCTGATATCAACTAACTGATTCGGGTCAAGTCCCGATGTAGGTTCATCCAGAATTAAGACCTCGGGATTATGAATCATTGCTTGTGCCAGGCCTACCCGCTGACGATATCCTTTTGAAAGGGCTCCGATTTTCTTTTTTTGTTCCGGTCCCAGGCCGGTGAGGTCAACCATATCGCTCACGCTTTTACTTACCTGAGCCTGCTTCATGTGTAATCCGGCAATAAAAGTCAGGTATTCCTTTACATACATATCCAGATACAACGGATTATGTTCAGGCAAATAACCTACCAGCTTACGAACTTCAATTGATTGTTCAACAGTATCAAAACCATTTACGGTAACCGTTCCGGAGTTTTGAGGAATATAGCAGCTGATGATTTTCATCATGGTAGATTTCCCAGCTCCGTTGGGTCCTAAAAAGCCTATAACCTGACCGGATCCAATTTCGAAACTAACCTGATCGAGTGCCTTTTGGGTGCCGTAAATTTTGGAAATCGCATTAACTTTAACTGACATATTTCAGGGTTAT